>NZ_JBGSUU010000106.1:0-134009 GCF_041753295.1 Geminocystis sp. | reverse complement strand
ACCTTCTCAGTGTAGATGTACTAACACCTTTTAGTTTTGCGGCTTCAGAAATAGATAGTTTACTCATTGTTCTAGTCTAGCTCAAAAAATGAGTAAGTTTAAGAAGATTTAAGTAACTTTTTGTTAACTGTTAAAAGCCCTCACAAAAATTCAACAGAATCTTTTTTGGGCATTAAGTTATAATCTTATAGCCATACCTTTGGCGGGGGGGTTTTTACTTCCTTCTTTTCACTTGCTATTAAATCCTGCTACTTCTGGTGCTTTAATGGCATTAAGTTCCATTATTGTTGTTACTAATTCTTTATTATTAAAATCCCAATTTCGTCGTTTTCAAAAGTTACTAGAAAGTTACTAGCAGGTTAAACCATTTTTATCCATCAAAAATAAAAGTGAAAAAAAATACCCATCAGAAATATAATTATTCCGTACTTAAGTATTTTTCTTAAACTAAAAGAAAACTCATTAACTTTATTAAAACTTTTTATTTATTCTCATCTTTACTTAAGCGTTAAGAATGCCACATAATTCAGCACAACCTCACAAAGCTCATATTTTAGTCGTCGAAGATGATACAGGCAGACGGGAAATTTTGCTTAGAAAAAGTAAATATTCTATCGGTAGAGCGCAACAATCTGATATTAGGATTCATTCTCCTTTTGTTTCTCGATACCATGCTACTATAATCCGACAATTTGATGATCAAGGTTATACTTATTATGAAATTTTAGATGGCGATGGACATAAAATTTTTAGCGCCAATGGTATTCTTGTTAATGGCCGAAAAGTTAATAATCAACAACTTAAAAATGGTGATAAAGTTATTTTTGGCCCTCAAATATTTATCATATATCAACATTGTCCCAGAGATATTTTTCCCTCTTTACCCCCTGATGACCCCTTTGATATTACATTAATAGATCCTGCTATGATGGGTAGTGAATGGGAAGATAATTGATAACTCTTTTTTTCTAGCTTTTTTATTTACTAATAATTTCAGTCATAATTTTACTAAATATTATAATAATTTCTGAATATTATTTTATTTATCACTAACTATTTAGGATTGTTATATTCTCTCTTTTTTTTGTTCAGTCTTATACTATATTATTAGAATGTCTAAAATTTTTACTGATTATCAACCACTTAATTTTATTACTATTACGGAAGAAAATGCTTTAAAAATTGAATCTTTAGTTAAAATTACTGATGGGGTTTTATGGTTGCCTGAAAAGCTAAATAATAATTTCCAAAACTCTATTTTATCCTCAGAAAAAAAAGAAAATAACTTATATCAATATTATCATACTTCTTTAGCAAAACATTTAGCTAATATTTGGGAGGATTCTCAGGGAATTATCTTTTGTTTAACTCTGGGGGCTGTGGTGCGTTTAATCTCTCCTTTACTAACCAATAAAGAACAAGATCCTGCTATTATAGTTATTGATCCTCATACTAAATATGTTATCAGTTTATTAGGCGGACATCAAGCTCATGGGGATAAATTAACTGAATTAATTGCCCATCAACTAGAAGCAAAACCCATAATTACCAGTGCTTCTTTTAATCTTAATTTACCTCCTATTGATACTTTTGGTTATATATTTGGTTGGGAAAAAGGCCATGGTGATTGGACACAAGTTAGTGCTAATATTGCTCGTAATCAAATTACTTTAATTAAACAAGATGTTGGTTTAAATTGGTGGCAAAATTCTTTACCTTCCTCTCATAGTTTTATTTTTGAAAATAACACAAAAATTGATAATAATAATTTAGATAATTTTTCCTCCCCTTTCTTAAATCAAAAACCAAAAAATAATCTTCCTTTATCAACAGAAGAAAAAGAGACAATAATAAATAATTCTTCTATCAACGCAATGGTTTATATTGGTGCAAAAAAAACTCCTGATGTCAATATTCCTTGTATAAGTTGGCATCCCAGAGTTTTATGGGTGGGAATTGGTTGTGAAAGAGATACTTCTCCTTCTTTAATTGAATCTGCGGTGACAAAAGTTTTTCATGAGTATAATTTAGAATTAAAAGCCATCGCCTCTTTCGCTACTATCAATATCAAAAGTGATGAAGTCGGTATTTTAGCCTTAGCTGATAAATGGCATTTACCCCTAAAAACCTTTAACAGTGAAGAATTAAAGGAAATTTCTGTACTCAATCCATCGAGTATTGTTAAGAAAGAAGTCGGTACACCTAGTGTTGCGGAGGCTTCCGCTTTAAAAGCGGCTTTATCTCCTAATTTACCAGAAAATCAACTAAAATCTCCTAATTTAATTGTACCTAAACAAATTATCCGTGAGGAAGGAAAAAACGGTGCAGTTACTGTGGCGATCGCCCAATCAATGTTAGAATATAATCCTCATGATGGTAAATTATATCTTATTGGTACAGGGCCAGGGAGTATTGAATATCTTACTTCAGCGGCGAAAACTGCCTTAAGAGAAGCAGATATAATCATTGGTTATGGTTTGTATATTGACTTGATTAAAAGTTTATTACGTCCTGAACAAATTATTGAAAAATCTAAAATTACTCAAGAAGTACAAAGAGCAGAAAGAGCGATTGAGTTGGCAAAATGGGGGTTGAAAGTAGCAGTAATTTCATCAGGAGATTGCGGTATTTACGGCATGGCAGGATTAGTTTTAGAAATTTTGCAAAATCAGAGCTGGAATGGTAAACAACCATTAGTAGAAGTGATTTCTGGCATAACAGCCTTACAAAGTGTAGCCGCAAAAATTGGCTCACCTTTAATGCATGACTTTTGCGCTATCAGCCTCAGTGATTTATTAACACCTTGGGATGTTATTGAAAAACGAATCATCGCTGCCGCCTCTGCTGATTTTATCACGGCTATTTATAATCCTCGCTCTTTGTCTCGCACTGAGCAAATTATCTCAACTCAAGCTATTTTTTTACAACATCGTAATCCTAACACCCCCGTAGCCATCGCACGTTCAGTTACAAGAGATGACGAAAATATTATTATCACCACCCTCGCAGAAATGCTGAATCATCCCATTGATATGATAACTACGATTATGATAGGTAACAGTAGTACTAAACGTTACCATGATTTATTGATTACTCCTAGGGGATATTTAAAAAATTAATTATTCATTATCTATAACTCTCCTCCAACAACTACATTATTAATTCGTAAACTAGGGCCACCACAACCTACAGGTAAACCACTTTGCCCACCTTTACCACAACCGCCAGATTCATCCCAATAAAAATCATCCCCAACAGCTTGAATGTTAGCTAAAGTTTTAAACACATTACCAGACAAAGTAACATTCTTGACAGGTTCAGCAATCTTACCATCACGAATCATCCATGCTTCTCCCGCACTAAAAGTAAACATTTCACCGTTAGTCATACCTCCCAACCAGTTAGCGGCATAAACTCCTTCTTTAATATTGGTAAATAAATCCTCCACAGGAGTTTTTCCCCTAGCAATCCAAGTATTCGTCATTCTGACAATAGGGGGATAATGATAGTTTAAACATCTTGCGTTACCAGTGGGTTTTTCACTCAATTTTCCAGCAGTTTCACGGGAATGTAAACGCCCCACTAAAACACCGTCTTTAATTAACTGCGTAGTAGTAGCAGGTGTACCTTCATCATCATAATAATAACTCCCTCGGTGTCCTTCAGGCATTGCACCGTCAAAAATTTGTAAAAATTCTCCTCCAAATTTGCGCCCCATCGTCATAACTTCTAATAAATCAGGGTTTTCATATGCCATATCTGCTTCGGATAAATGCCCAAAGGCTTCATGTACAAATAAACCTGTTAAAATAGGATCTATTACTACTTCATAAGTACCACCTTTTACTGACGGTAAAGTTAAGGCATTAATTCCCCGTTTGGCAGCACTTTCTACTTGTATATCTAAATTAGTTAAATCTTCATAACCTCGTCTTGTGCCTGTAGTTTCTCTACCCGTTTGCACGGATTCACCATTTTTCCCTGTGGCGCTAAACCTCATTTCACAGTCTATCCATGATTGTTCAATCATACTACCTTCTGAGGTCGCTAGTAAAACTGTTTGCTGACTATCTCTGTAACTGACGGTTGAAGTAGTAACTTTTTCGTTATATTGGGCTAAAATACTATTATAGTGATGACATAGTTGTTTTTTGTCAAAAAGAGGAATTAGACGAGGATTAGAGCCTGTTAATGGTAACTGACAGGTTATTTGTATAGGGGAAACAGGGGCTAAAATCGTTTCATCCTCTCCCACTAACAAAGCGGAATGGATGGCATCTTCAATCCTTGCGGCTATTTGAGTCAAATCATTGAAAGTAGAAAAACCCCAACCACCTTTAAAACAAGCCCTAACTTGCCCTCCCAGAGAGATTCCTTCGCTTAAAGTTTCTGTTTGATTATTTCGCAAAACAATATTACTACCTTCGGCTTTCTCTAATCTGATACTTAAAAAATCCACACGATTACGATAAATCTTGATTAAATCTGACAGTTGATTGCTGTAGTCTTGCATTTTTAAGAATAAATAATTAGGAATTAATAATTGTTAATTGTTGACTGATTTTTTCTAAGGTTTTTAAACTGATAAGAGCGTTTTTAATTAATTTTAGCGCTTTAATTGGTTCTTTTAGAAAAGCCATAGTCATTTTAAGAATATCTAGTTTTCCTTCTGAATTAATTGCACCATTTAAATCTGGTAAATTATCATTATAATTGTCACTAATAATTCTAATGATTGATACTGACTGAAAATAACTCATAACAGCATAAGTTTCCATATCTACAATATCACAGTTAGATAATTTATTTAAAGCTAATTTTTCTGTAGAAGAATGAATTAAATTATCTGTAGTTAAACCCTTTGCTAAAGAAACATTTAATTTATTTTTAAGATAATTAGTTAAATCATAATCACAATATTTAGTATCTAATTTACCATTTTTATGCAAATAGCTACAACTTTCATAAATTAAAACTTCTCCAACTTTATAACTAGAAGATAAACTACCACCTAAACCGATTAAAATAATCGAAGATTGTGGTAAATGTTGAGATTTTAGAAATTGATTAACACCTTCAATACCTATGGGTAAAAGAATAATTTTGTCAAGTAACTGATTATTTAATAATCCTTTTTTCACCCTTTGATATTCAGCACCATTACAGACTAAGATTAAAATATTGTCTTGATTAATCATTATTAAGTACAAAAATTAATATTTAAAAAATTATATTGTTAAAGTAAATTATCCATAAAAATTATAATCTTAATCATATTAACTATCTCATCTTTTTTATAAATTAATTATGAAAGTTTTAATCGCTGAATTCGACTTATTCTCTAAAATTGGCGGAGGGCAAACATTTTATCGCCGTCTTATTGAAACAAATTTTGATATAGAATTTTACTATTTAATAGTAGAGGAAAAAGTTAACAATTTTAGGGCGAAAAACGCTAGAGTTATACCTTATAAGCAACAATATATTAAGTCAGATTTAAAAGATTTATCTACTAAGTTATCCCTAGAAAAAATTTATCGCCCTTTTTTAATCGCTAGTAATATTAGTTATTCGGTAAAAGGGTTAAATTTTGATATAATTGACTATCCTGATTATGAGCAATATGGACTTTTTTTAGCCTCTGCTTTGAGTTATCATCAAGTAAAATTCCAAAAAATTGTTATTTCTCTTCATGGTATTGTTTCTCAAAGTTTACATCATGATTGGGTGATAAATAGAGACTATATTAATAATTTAGAATTTGTCGAAAATTTACAATACAAAATAGCTGATATTCGTTATGGTATTAGTAAAAATTATTTAGAGTGGTGGCAAAAAAAAGATAATTTTTCTAACTATTATTACCATCCTTTATATTTTCTTAATTTAACTCCCACAGTAAATTATCAACCATCAACAGTAAAACCAATTTTAAATTTTATTGGTAGAAAAGAGAAAGGAAAAGGAGTCGATATTTTTGTTAACTTAGTCAAGTTTTTACCAAAAAATCTCTATAGTGAAGCTAATATTATTGGCAGTAATCCTCAAACCTTAGATGGAAAAACAGGAGAATTTTATTTACAACAAATGTTAGCCTTCCATTTTCGTCAAATAAATATATTACCACCTGTGCCTCGCTACGCATTACAAGAAAAATTTGCACTTAATTCTATAACTTTTTTACCTTCTCGATTTGATACTTTAAATTTAGTCGCTTTAGAGTCATTATTTGCTGGTTGCCCCACTATAATTAGTAAAAAAGCAGGAGTTTGTCGTTTTTTAGAAGATAATTTTCCTGAGATACCTTTTATTAAACTCGATGTCGATAACTTTTACTCTTCCTTACCTGAAATTATTAAACTTTTAAGTAATTATCATAACTATCGTCTTGATTTAGAGGAAAAAATTATGTCTTTTTCTTCTCATCTCAACAAAGAAGAATTAACATTAACTGATATTTATAAACAACAGAATCATTTTGAATTAGAAACCAGAGAAAAAATTAATCAGTGGTATGAAAAATTAATTAATCATTGTCAAATAAAGCAGTGTTGGGGAAAACAACAACTTATCCATCTAACTAAAAAAATAGTCACTCCTTTGCTTAATCAAGGAAAAAATCAATTAGAAGAAGTTAAAAGTAAACTTTATCAGCAAAAAAATATTGTTACTAATCAATTAATAAAAAGTGTCTTTTTTCCTTCCGAATATGATAGAGTTTTTCAACTACCCGAAACCTCAGCTAATGAAATTGACAAGAAAATTAATCAACTAAAAAATTTAAGTCATCCTCTTAAATTATCAGCAGAAGAAAAAATTAATAAACTTAAAACTGGTTATTATATAAATCGTCTAAAAATTTGGCAACAAATCTCAAGATTAGAAAAAATTAGAGGAAATCATTTATTATCGGCTACTTATGAAATCAGAATTATTCGCCTTCTTAATCAAGATAAATTTCAACAACTCGAAAATATCTCAAAGACTCTCATTAATCATAATTTCATTAAAGAATCTTCATTTTTAAACTTACTTTATTCTCCTGCTAAAAATTCTTATGAATTAACTTATGAATACTTATCAAATAACTATCAAAATCTGCTTAACTATCAGGAAAAATCCTACGAATTTATTAAAGATTATCGTCACAAAAAAAATTATCGAGTTTCTGTGATCATTTCGTTATATAATGCTGAAAGTAAACTAGGATATTTTTTGTCAATTTTAGCTCAACAAACAATCTTCCAAAAACAAGAAGCTGAAATCATCTTAATCGATAGTGGTTCACCCCAACAAGAATACCAAGTTTTTCAACAACTTTTACCCACTTTAAATTTACCGATAGTTTACGCTAGAAGTGAGCAAAGAGAAACTATCCAAAGTGCATGGAATCGAGGAATTTTACTGTCACAATCTCCTTATCTCACTTTTTTAGGGGTAGATGAAATGATAACCGCCGATGGTTTAGAAATTTTAGCAGATAAACTTGATCAAAATCATAACTTAGATTGGGTTATTGGTCATAGTTTGGTGACGGAAGTTGACAACAAAGGTAACTGGCAAGAAGATGTTATGACTTATAACCGCCGTAATTTTAGTCAAAATTTGGTTTACCTTGACACCTGTTATTTAACCTATGTTGGTGGTTTATATCGCCATGACTTGCATCAGCGTTTTGGGTTTTATGATGAGACTTTTCGAGGCGCTGGAGATACAGAGTTTAAAAATAGAGTATTACCTCATATTAACTGTGAATTAGTGGAAAATGTCTTAGGAATTTTTTGGAATTATCCCGATAATCGTACTACTCAAAGCCCACTAGCTGAAATTGAAGATATAAAAGCATGGTATCTTTATCGCAGTTTAGGAGGAATAAAATACGCTTTTGAAAATAAAGATATTTCAAGGGTAGAAAAATTATTATTATACTGCCTAAATTATCGTAAAACTTTTTTAAATAATAACAGTACTGACTTTGATTTCGCTTATCAACTCATCTTATTTTTAGAAAAAAATTCTCCTCAATCTCCTTATCTACCATTTGGTGAGGGAATTAAAAAAATTAGTGAAAGTTATCAAAAACTAGAATATATTGAAGATAAATACTCTCTTTTCTGGCAGTTATTTCAAACTCAAAAATTAACAAAACAAATCAGTAATTCTCATGAAAAGATTGCCCAAAATTTAGGTATAAATGAGTTTAAATCAGACTATCAAATTTTCAACGATAATCGTTATCAACAACATTCACTTTTATTTTAACCATAGACACAAAAAAAGGGTTAATTATTAACCCCTAGCATCAAATTAAATTTATTATTTATATTGATAACTCCAACGCAACAAAGTAATTGCTAAACCATACTTTAAAGTTTCTAAAATCCAGTAACCTTTATGCCATGAAATCATTGCTGACGGCATTGTTTCAACAGTATTAAATTGATTTAAACATAATCCCCATGCACTTAAATGGGGAATGAATAGATAAGTATAAGCTAAACCTATTAAGAATAATAAACTAGAAAAAATAACAAATAAAGACTGTTTTTTTACGTCATAATTATGATTAAAAGAAAATACAAACGCACAAGTTAAAACTAAAGATGCACAAATTAATTCAATGCGATTAAACGCACCAAAAATAACAAATCCAGCACTAGCAAAACCACTTTCTGTCATCATTCCCGTAGCTGAAAAGGCTGGAATTAAGACAAAATCTAGTAATAAACTGCCACTAACCCAAAATCCTAATGCAAATAATATAATAGCAGACCAATTAATGTCTTTTTGTTCTTTATGATCGAAACGTGAAATAGTATTCATAATATCAGTACCTCTTAATACCCATACTATTTACCATAACTTACTATTTTCTCTTTTTCTGTTAAGTATTTTTAAGGTTTTTTGTTAAGTTAAATTAAGAGATAAAGTTAAGCATTTATACTTATATTTTCAACATTTGATCAGATTATTTACTATCTTTTTATTCTATGAAAAACAATTTTTATGAACGGAAATATTATGATGTGTTTTTATCAGTAAAATAAAACAACCCTTAATTATTTTAAGCTCAAATTAACACTTTTTTACTATTACTTATTACTTATTAGTGACTTAGCGTACTATGCCTTTATTGATTTATACGCCTCTTAAACCATAAGAAGACATTTTCATAATATCCCGAGTAGAAAAACCGATATTAGCTAAGGCTTCTCCATAACTAATCATAAAATCTTCGACTAACTCTTCTTTAGGCATACCTAATTCCTTAGCATCTTTCTCTACTTCGTTAAGCATTTTCCAGATAATAGGTAAATTTTCAGCGTTAGCTATTTGTAATTCTTCCTTAGATTCTTCAAAATGTCCTTTTAACCATTCTTCACCATAGTTAAGGTGTAAATATTCGTCTTTAACTACTCCTTCAGTAATTTTACGAGCAAAAGGATCAGCAACGGGAATATAAATGTTATAAGCAGCAATAGCAAAGGCTTCAATGATTAAAGATTGAATTAATAAACAAGTAACAACTTTACCTTCCGCTTTGGCTTTTTGGAAATTTCCATGTAATTGAGCAAAATATTTTTGGGCAAATTCCATATCCGGAGTCACACTCAAATTTTTGCCACAAGATTCAAAACCTTTTTTATGGCGAAATTCCATTTTAGCAAGACGAATTAATTCCTCTTTATCGGAGGGAATCATTTCGGCAATGTCGATATAATTATCATAGGCTTCTTGTTCTCCTTCAATGACAATAGCATTAATACGACTATAAGCATCTTTATAGATGTCACTGTTGAAGTCAAGGGTAGGTAATTCGGCAACGATAGTCATAAATTTAAAATCTCCTGTTTCGTTTACTTGAGTAAATCTGAACTTCACGACTTCAAAGGTCGTATTTGATAAGAACAAGATGATGACTCATTTTATTATCATTGTTAACTATCTTATCGGTTTTTCTCTCACAATGAATAGTTAATTTGATTACTTTTACTGATATTTTCTGCAAATCTGATAATCAAACAACAGAGAAACTAATTTTTCATAATTACCTGTAATCTTTGTTTCACTTCATTATTTTGTCTAACTTGTTGATGAATTTGATTAAATTGATTAATGGTTAAACCATGTTTTTTGACGATGCCTTCTGATTGTTGACAATAATTTATGGCTAAACTACGAGCATTTTCAGGTAATTGGTTAAAACTTTCTTCTTGGTGACAATTCAAAGTATTTGGTTTTGATTTACCTAAGATATTTTCAATATTGTCAAAAGTAGTTTTTCGTAAACTTTCAATTTCTATGGCTGCATCAGCGTATTTTTTTAAGATAGCATCTGTAGGAGTTTGTGCTTTAACTTCACTATTAATACTAATAGTTTGAGTGCTGAAATTTATTTCTGGGGTTATTCCTGTAGTTAAAGCAGTAATAGCCAGACTAAAAATAATCAGTATTTGATAACTTGTTTTGTGAAGGTGAAAACTATAATGATTAGTGAACATATTTTAATAACAAATAACAATAAGTACCTATAATTTAGTATGAAGTAATTTGGGGTTAATTAGTTCCCATATTTAGAAGTAATTAAAGAAGTTAAAGCACTGGCAAATACTGCTAATAAAGCTAAAATAATTAAAACTATTCGTAAACCGAAATAAGTTTCAGCCACCCCAGCTAAAGCTAACGGTAAAGATAAAGCAATATTAACCGCATTATTCTGTAAGCCAAACACTTTTCCCCGCATTTGAGGGGGAGTTTCTGCTTGAATGGTAGTTTGCATTGGTACACCCACAAAAGCGGCAAAAATACCTAAAATGATGGTCATGGTTAAAGCTAAAATTAGATTATTAGTAGCCACCGATAAACCACTTAAAGCACCTGCCATCCCCATGGAGCCCCAAAAACTAAGTTTAGCATGGGCGGTTATTTTTCCTTGATGAGTTACTATAGTAGCACCAATGGCAATACCTAACCCCGTAGCGGCGAGAAGATAACCAAATTGAGAGGCTTCCATTCCTGGAATGGTTTCCGCTAAACGAACTGCTAATACGGCTAAAGCGGCAAAAATAGAGAACAAAATTACTAGCTGAAATAAGGCGTTGCGTACTCGATGATTTTCGTTTAGGTATCTTAATCCTTCTTTTATATCTTCAAAAGGATGATTTTCTTTAGTTTGTTTCTGTCGATTTTTTTCTTGAGTATTTAAGATAATTAAAATTAAACCAGCTAAACCATAAGAAACACCAACTAACAATTCTTGTCCATAATTAAAAGAAGCAATTTTACCCCACTTACCAACTAATACTAATAAAGGATCTCCGATAGCAAAACCAATAATTAACATTGCCATCATCGTCGTTGTATAAACAGAATTAGCTGCTAATAAATCTTTTTTCTTAACAATTAAAGGTATGGTAGCTTGTTCTGCTGGAGCAAAAAATTGTGTTAGAGTTGATACTAAAAAAGTTATTAATAATAATAACCAAAATGCTCTAGGAAGTGTAAAAAAACCTTTTTCAATGTTATTTATAGATAAACAAAAAGGAATCATTAAAACCAGTATTCCCCTCAATAAATTAGACACCACTAAAACAACTTTTTTTGACCAACGATCTACATATACCCCCGCCAATGAACCAAATAATACTGCAGGGATAGTAAAAGCAATCATCACTAAAGAAACCCAACCGCTAATACTTTCTCCTGAAGCCTGAAAATTACTACTAATAATAGCAATAATTAAAACTAGATAAATTTTGTCTGCTAATTGAGAAAAAACTTGTCCTAACCAAAGTATCAAAAAACTTGTATTTTGCAATACATTCATAAATCCTGTACTAGATTCTTCTTGATTAATAGATGATTGTATCTCCTTAAAATTGAGAGCTTCTAGGGAAGATTTTTCTTCTTTTTCCGTTTTAGAAACTTGCATTTTGATTTAATTTTTATTATTCATAATAGATTAAGTAACGGTTTAAAATTTTTCCTAATAATCTCTAAAGATACTTAATTTTTTTATTGATAATTATTTATTTATTAACTATTTTTATAGATATTAATCTTATTTTAAAAGCCTTTTAAGTCATAGATTTTTTTTAATTTATGGTCATATAAAATTAGTTTTTATATTTTTATGATACCTTAAAATATCATAGGTTATTTGGGTTAAAATGCAATTAAAATATCTGTAATAATCTCTGCTGATTTTAGCGCATGACCTAAATAAAACTCAATATAATCTTTTAGTATTCTTTCTACTCGAATCCAACTATTTTCAATCACAGAATCAGAATACATATGAGGGATTATTTCATGAATAGGTAATAAATTTTTACTGCCTAAACTTTGTAATAAGGCTAATTCTACCGCATTAAGTTGATTTTTGATGATAATAGGGTTTAACTCGCTATTAATTGTTATTAAACCGCCATTTTTAAAACTAAATCCCACTTTCCAGCTTTTTTGCTCAAAGTTTGGCACAATATTTTGTTGAGTCTCAATACAAGAATAAACCTCTGGTGCAATTCCTGTTACTGCTAAAAAATGAAATACAGCTTGAGCTATATAAGGAAATAAACTATCTTTCACGGATAATTGTTCAATACGTCGCAAATGTTCGTTAAATAAAGCATATAATTCTGCTTGTGGTTGTTGAGTCATAGCTAAATTGACAATTAATTCTGCTAAATATTGACTAACACTTATTTTCTCGATAGTTTGTCTTAGTTTTGAATAGGATTCTTGAGTTTCAATTTCTCTGATACGATCAAGATTACGCCCTTTCGTTACTAAAAAGTTATTAACTACAAATAATTCTGTTTTACCTCTTAATTTCGATTGATGTTTTTTTGCATTGGGAGCGATGGCACGAATTAAACCATATTCAGGAGAAAGAAATGTGATTAAAAGATCATTTTCCGCAAAACCTTGTTTTTTAACAATAATTCCCGTTGTTTGATAAGTAGATGTCATAGAATAACTCAGTAGGCAAAATTATTCATAACTTTTTTGTTGTTTAATTAACTCTAAGCCTTGAGATGTACCCAATCTAGTCGCTCCAGCATTAATTAAGGCGATGGCAGTTTGTAAATCACGAATACCACCAGAGGCTTTAATTTGGATTTTTCCTTTGGTAATATCATGTAATAGTTTCACATCTTCTACTGTTGCACCACCAAACCAACCAGTACTTGTTTTCAAAAAAGCTACTCCTGCATCCATACAAATTTCGGCGGCAATTCTTTTTTCCGTATCCGTTAAACGAGTGGTTTCTAAAATAGCCTTAACCACTAATCCTGTTTCATCACAAATAGAAGCTATTTCCTGATAAACTTTCTCGGATTTACCTTCTTTTAACCATCCTAAGTTTATCACCACATCTAACTCTACCGCTCCATTTTCTTTTGCTTCTTGAGCTTCATATAATTTACAAGCTGTAGTTGTCGCTCCTGTGGGAAAACCTATAACTGTAACAACATTTGTTTTATGATTATAAAGTAATTCTGCGGCAGGTTTAACATGACTCGGATAAACACACACCCCCGGAAAATTATATTGAATGGCTTGATGACAACATTCTTCTACTTCTTTTGTGGTTGCAGTGGGATTAAGCAATGAATGATCTATATAATGAGTTATATCAATATCGGTAGGTGAAATTGTCATTTTTTGATAATTAATATTTAAACGTCTTCTTCTGTTTGTCTAGTTTGACTAGGGGAAGATTCATATATAGAATCTAATCTTTGACGTGCATCTTCTACTGATACAGAACGAATTACGAGTAAAGGTTCATTAATGGGCTTACCTTGAGAATCGAATAATTCTGGGTGAGTAGGTTGATAAGTTGCTCTATAAGATGTTTTTGAGTTACTACCTCTAGGCGTATCTGTCCATGAACCACGTTGAGTTTCACCACTAATGGTAATTAAACTACGAATTAAATTACTAATGGCAAAAAAAGCGATAACGGTAAAAGCTAAAATATAAACTAAATGTAACATTGAAAAGCTCCCTAGAAATAAAAGATAAATAAAATTACAAAAACAAAATATTATTAAATAGACTTGTTTAACTATTAACTTTCTGTGGTTAACTGTGTATTTTCCAAACGCCATTTTCGGGCAATTTGCCAACATTCCGACACTAATTGATGCCAAGAGAATAGTATTTTTGTCTCCACTCCCACTTGAGAATCAGTAATTTTAAACAGCATAATGCTAGTTTTTACTTCCTCTTGAGCGTTTTTTATTCTCTGTAATAAGTTTTCTTGCTCATCCACCGACAAAAATCCCATTTTTTGAGATTCTAATAACGATGAAGATCGAGAAAACCAGTAGTCAAAGTCTTCTAATAAAGGTGTCAATACTTTTTTTAAAATTTCTTTTTCTGTGGATTCAGAAGGATTCATTTTGATAATTATTGATTTATTTATTTTACTATTCTAGTTGTTATCTTAACTAACTTTACAATAATTTACATTATTCTCATTTGTTTTTTATCACATCATGCTCAAAACTGATTTATTGATTTATCGTTATAGTGGGGCAACTATTATTCCGAAAAAATTACCTTTACAACCTCATATCATCGATTTAGCCTCAGAACAAATATATTGTTTTCAAGATTATTTAGGAAAAACTCAAGGGGAATTAGACGAAAAATTACAACAATTAGAAGGTGATAGCCCAGAATACCGAATAAAACGTGGTTTAGCTCATTTACTCAAAAATCATTTCGCCCAGTTTACTATCGTAAGCCCTATAAATCCTTCTATGTTACGAGAGAAAGTATTTACTCTAGCCGCTCAAAAAGCTACAATACCTGATCATCGTCATCATACTTTAGAAACCATCGCCGATATATTGACTAATGAATTAAACAAAGAAGTGTTACCCAGTGAAATTGAACAAGGATTATATGCAGATTTACAGGAAAATCGCATCTTAACAGAATTTGATCCTCCCACCCCTGAAACTTTAATCCATCGTTACAA
This sequence comes from Geminocystis sp., assembly GCF_041753295.1. NCBI lineage: Bacteria > Bacillati > Cyanobacteriota > Cyanophyceae > Chroococcales > Geminocystaceae > Geminocystis > Geminocystis sp. The sequence continues at coordinate 119,014 of NZ_JBGSUU010000106.1, read as the reverse complement.
TTTATCTCAAGTGCAAGGACTTTTTTATCGTGCTACTAATATTATCATTAATGCTTATCGCAATGATCCGGGGGAATATAAATTATTATTTCGTTACTTAAAATTATTTCAATTAATTGCTTATATTGAAGGTGATGCTGACACTGGTTTTACTATTACTATCGATGGCCCTACCAGTTTATTTAAAGCTAGTACTCGTTATGGTCTATCCTTAGCAAAAATGATACCTGCTTTATTACACGTTAGCAAGTGGAATTTAGAAGCAAAGTTGAAAATGAAAGATAGTTATAGTAATGGTGAAAAAAACCTTTATTTTAACCTTAATCATGAATGTGGTTTAGTTAGTCATTATGCTAATAATAAAAGTTACGACAGTTTATTAGAAGAATCCTTTGCCAAAAATTGGGAAAAATTAAAAACTCCTTGGCGTTTAGAAAGAGAAGTAAATTTAATCCCTTTACCCGGAGGAGTTATGATTCCTGATTTTCGTTTAGTGCATCCTGATGGGCGAGAATTTGTTTTAGAAATTATTGGCTTTTGGCATCCTAAATACTTACAGAAAAAATTTTACCAAGTAAGTCACGCAGAAATGGATAACTTAATTTTAGCTGTTTGTGAGCGTTTAAATTTAGAGAAAGCTGGAGTCAATTTCAGTGATTTACCTCATCGATTACTGTGGTTTAAAAATAAATTATCTCCTAAAGAAATTTTAGCAATAATTGAAAATTAAACACTATTAAATCAATTACCTATTCTCTTGATTAACTTCAACTTTTCCTCTTAACAAAAGCTAAATTATTAGTTATTAATTTTGCTCAATTTTAATTTCTTCTACGGGAGATTCTGGTACGTTATTATCTAATTTTAAATCAATATCAGGCACTTCTTCTGTTGATGTTTTATCAGGGTTTTTTACTTCTAAAGGAGGCTCTTTTTCTTCTTTATTAATGTCGATTTTGGGAGTATTTTGTTGTTGAATTTCTTGTATTTTTTGCTCCATTAACTGATTTCCACGATCAAAAAATTCTTGAGAATCTTGTCCTCGAAATTGTGCTAAAACTTGGTTATTATTAGGATATAATCCCAAAGTATTCAGCGCAATTAAACTACAAATAGATAAAACTTTTAACGGTAATTTCATATTATCTCCTTGGATAAAATATCCATAAACTAATTATTATCAATACTTATTAACTTAACATTTTTTATTAGTACTTAGCTTTTACATACTATCTTTATGCTTTATTAACTCCTAAATTACTATAAATATTAAAGCATTTAACTACTATATAATTTAAAATTAATAAAAATAAGTAATAATCTTTGTTGCCTTTTGTCTTTGATACTTTGTCAATTGTTATCCTCACAAACAAAAGAATAAAGCCAATATTTTTTACCCTTTTGACGAATTTGAGTAACTTTTTGAGTTAGGTAATATTTTTGTTTCTCAGAAAAATCTCCCCGTAAAATATAACTACTTTGCCACACTAAAACAGAAGTAGTAAAAACAATACAAAAACTTAACCCTAAAGCCGCCCAAGGATTAAATTCTAAACCTAAACGTATCCCTGACCAAGTACAATATTCTTGACATAAAGAAATAGTTTCCCTTAATTCCCACAATCCCCAAGGAAGAATCAAAATCCACGATAAACAAACTAATATCCATCGCCCATAAATAGTTAATTGATATAACTTTTGTATCTCTTTTGGGGTAACTAATTCACTCTCAATATTCTTATTCATAATCTTTTCATGACATTAAAAAATAAAACTTAAACTTATCATTACCTTTTCTTAACTTTTACAAGATAATCTATTGTTTAAATCAATGTATTTTCAACTACCATAAATTCTATGCTACTTAGCTACCCTTCTCATCATTTAACTATTTCTCCCACTGAAAGAAGGTTACATTTTTATGAGCGAGGAGAAGAAATACCCTTAGTTTCTCAAGGTATTTGGGAGGTTAATCGTGGAGTAGTACAATTACTTAAATTTAATCCTCAAGGAGAAGAAACTCTGTTAGGATGGGTACAATCCGATAATTTTTTTGGTCTTTGGTTAACTTCAGTAGATACTTTTCAAGCTAAAACCCTTTCTGATGTTTATTTAAAATGGTACTCTTTAGAAGAAATTGACAAAAATCCTCTTCTAGCCCATAAAATTCTTTCTCAAATAGCCAAACGTCTTCGACAAACTGAAGAATTACTAGCTATTGCGGGATTAAAAAAAGTAGAAGATAGATTACTCAAATTACTCAAGCTTTTAGCGAAAGAAATTGGTGAAAAACAAGAATCTTTTACTAGAATTAAAGTTAGATTTACCCATCAAAATTTAGCCAACGCTATCGGTACAACTAGAGTTACTGTTACTCGAATATTAGGAGATTTACAAAAACAAGGATTAGTTTCTCTTGATCATACTCGTCATTTATTATTGCATTAATTAGCATTTTTTTTTAATTCTTGATGGCATTTTAAGAAAAAAAATAAGCACAAGCCACCCCTCCCCCGACCGCAACGGGTCAAGAAAAGGTGGCTTTGTTTGTTACTTCTATTATAACAAATAAAAATATTTTTAGCAACATTTTAAAGAAAAAATTAGATTTATTTTTTCAGATGAGAAATTGAAAATAATCATTGATTTGATATTTATTTACTTGATAAAATTTTAAGATCATAACTACAATTAGTCATTATTTTTTTCCCCGTATTCATATACCAAATTAAAAAAATCTCGCACCGTAGGAATTTCAAAACGATCCTTTGTTGTAATTAAAACTACTTCTCTGGTTAATTGATTTTCAAGGGGATTGATTGATTCCATATTGATAGGGATAATTGCTAAGGAAGAATCAGATTTTGATTCCTGTAAAGCTAATTCAGGAAGTAATGCAATCAAATTTCCTTGGCGAATTACTCCCCGAAAAGCATCTAAAGTATTTAACTCCATCGCTACTTCTAACCCAAATCCGTAACTAGCAAATACATCTTGAACTATTCTTTGCATTCCATAACCATCTTTAAAAATTACTTGAGAATATTTTGCTAATTCGGAAATAGTCACGCTTTTTTGTGTTGCCAAAGGATGATTATTTGATACCATTACTTTAATAGGCTCATAGTATAGATGTTTGACAATCATTTCCGATGTGGATGTCAAATATTTATTATTCATTACGATGGCTATATCTACTAAACCATCTCGTAATACTTTAAGAGTGCGATCGCTACCTAAAGCAGTTATTCTTAATTGTACATGAGGATGACATTGACAAAAAGTCTGTAAAATTGGCGGTAAATAATAAGCACAAACAGAATGAATTGCTGCTACACATAACTCTGGTTGTTTTCCCCCTAACAAATCTTGGATTTTTTCCTCGACTTTTTCCCACTCCTGACAAATACGCCTAGCATGAGGTAAAAGTTTTTCGCCGCTAACGGTTAATTTAGCTTGTGCTTGACGATGAAATAAAGTCGTTTTTAAATGATTTTCCAAACCTTGAACTTGACGACTAATCGTTGATTGTGTTACGTTGCATAATTTAGCCGCTTGTCCAAAACTTCCCGTTTCACTTACCGCTAGAAAAGCCTTGATTTGTTCAATTCTCATAGATATTATCAATTTTCCTTATTTCTGCACATAACCTATTAGCCTATAGATTTTTCAAAAAAATATTCTGTAACTATTCATACCAAATAAATAGGAATTATCCACGATAAACAGTCAATTATCATTGCCGATGTCGTAGTGGCAAGATTTAAGTATAATGAAATAATGTAAAAACTAAATCGGGTCTTACTGTAACGGTTAAAAAGCTATGCTAGAATCACAATCATCTCAAATTTTATTCCACAATAGTTATCAACCTAATTTATATTCCGTGCAGGAAGTGAATATGATCAACAATTCTGTACCAATGGTAGTGGAATCTACAGGTATGGGAGAAAAAGTTTTTGACGTTTATTCTCGTTTGTTGAGAGAAAGAATTATTTTTTTAGGCACTGCTATTGACGATAAATTAGCAGATTCTATCGTAGCTCAACTATTATATTTAGAAGCAGAAGATCCAAATAAAGATATTTATATATATATCAATTCCCCCGGCGGTTCAGTTTATTCTGGTTTAGCAATTTATGACACCATGCAACATATTCAACCAGATGTTTCTACAATCTGTTATGGTATTGCAGCTAGTATGGGAGCATTTTTACTCTCTGGTGGTGCAAAAGGAAAACGCTTAGGTTTACCTAATTCTAGGTTCATGATACATCAACCCCTCGGTGGTGCCCAAGGGCAAGCTAGTGAAATTGAAATTCAAGCCAAAGAAATTCTTTATATCAAACAAAAATTAAATCAATTACTAGCAGATCATACTAATCAACCCATTGAAAAAATTAGTGAAGATACCGAAAGAGATTTTTATATGTCTTCTACCGAAGCTAAAGATTATGGACTTATTGATGAAGTGATCATTCGAGACGGCATCGATCTTCCCCTAAGCCGTAAATCAATAGATGTAAGCGAATTTTTCTAATTATCTATTTTTACCAATTTTATTTCTCAATCTTAATCTTATGGCTAAATATGACTCTCATTTAAAATGTTCTTTTTGTGGGAAATCCCAAGAACAAGTACGCAAATTAATCGCCGGACCCGGTGTTTATATTTGCGATGAATGTGTCGAACTTTGCAACGAAATTTTAGAAGAAGAATTAATGCCTTCCCCTCCGAAAAATCATAACTCTCTCATCCATGGGAATAATAAATCTTCTAAAAGTGGTGCAACTAACTATAAACCTCTCTCTTTCAATAAATTACCTAAACCTAGAGAAATTAAACAACGTCTTGATCAATATGTAATAGGACAAGATGACGCTAAAAAAGTATTGTCTGTTGCTGTTTATAATCATTACAAACGTTTAACGGTTTCCGAAGATTCTGAACAAAATCAAGTTAATAACGATGACTCTATAGAGTTACAAAAGTCAAATATTCTATTGATAGGTCCTACTGGTTCAGGTAAAACCCTATTAGCACAAACTTTAGCAAAAATTCTTGACGTACCTTTTGCGATCGCTGATGCTACCACTCTAACCGAAGCAGGTTATGTTGGGGAAGATGTGGAAAATATATTATTACGTTTATTACAAGTCGCTAATTTAGATTTAGAACAAGCCCAGCGAGGTATTATTTATATTGACGAAATTGATAAAATTGCCCGTAAAAGTGAAAATCCTTCCATTACCAGAGATGTTTCAGGAGAAGGAGTACAACAAGCCTTATTAAAAATGTTAGAAGGTACAGTAGCAAATGTCCCCCCCCAAGGTGGTAGAAAACATCCTTATCAAGACTGTATCACTATCGATACGAGCAAAATTTTATTTATCTGCGGCGGCGCTTTTGTGGGTTTAGATAAAATTATCGAACAAAATAAAGAGAAAAAAGTTCTCGGTTTTGAAATTGCCCCCGATGCCATCTCAAAAGAACAAAGAGTATCTGAAGCAGCTCGTCAATTACAGCCTGATGATTTAGTCCGTTTTGGTTTAATTCCTGAATTCGCTGGACGTTTACCCGTTGTCGCTGTGTTAGATTCTTTAAATGAAGAAACTTTGATTTCTATTCTTACTCAACCTCGGAATGCTTTAGTTAAACAATTTCAAAAATTAATCGGCATGGATAATGTTACTTTAGACTTTGAACCTGATGCTATTCGTGCGATCGCTCAAGAAGCCTACAGACGTAAAACTGGAGCAAGGGCATTAAGAGGTATTGTGGAAGAAATCATGTTAGATGTGATGTATGAATTACCTTCTCGACAAGATGTTCAACATTGTATAATCACCAAAGAAATGGTAGAAAAACGCAGTACTGCTGAATTATTAGTTCTTCCTTCTCCTTTACCCAAATCAGAATCAGCTTAATTCAGAAAAGAAGGAAAATAAGAAAATGAATAAACATAAATTTTTTGTAAATTCTTTAACCTAATACCCGATACCTAACCTCACCAGAATACTTTATTCAGTAACCCCTAATTATTAAGAAATGAGTTCTAATACTGTTATTTCTACTACTAACCTAAAGTCTCGTCGTGATAAAATTAAAAGTAAACAGAGATGGGAAAATTTCGTTTCTTTCAATCGTAGTTTAATGATTTTATCTCTGACGGCGGGAGTTTTTTGGGTTTTAACTTTACCTCATTGGGTAATTCGAGACAGTCAGCAAATTAACTTACAAGGCAATGATTTACTTACCGATGACGAACTTCGGAGCTTAATTCCTCTGCAATACCCTCAATCTCTATTAAAATTATCTACTTCTCAATTAACGGAAAATTTACAAAAAAAAGTACCCCTCGCTAATATTGTCGTTACCAGAGAATTATTCCCTCCTAGTCTGACTATTAGAGTAACAGAAAAAAAACCAGTAGCCATCGCTTTAGCTTCGGTGGTATCTCCAAAAACAAAAAAACTAGAACTAAAAAGAATCGGTTATGTTGATAAAGACGGGATTTTTGTTGACAATGAAGTTTATAAACAGTTACAAAAAAAGTCAGATCAACTTCCTTCCTTAAAAGTTCTCGGTACACCACAAATTTATTTATCTTATTGGCAAAATTTATACGATTTAATCAGTCAATCTAATGTAAAAATAACAGAAATAGATTGGCAGAATCCCACAAATTTAATTTTAACCACTGAATTGGGTAAAGTTCATATTGGTGCTTATAACTCAAAATTTCCTCAACAATTAATGGCATTAGAAAAATTAAAATCGATTACCACAAAAATCCCTCGTGAAAGAATTATTTATATTGATTTAACCGATGTAGAAATCCCCTCTATTAAAGAAAAAAAACCTCCTAAAGAGGTAAAAAAAGATTCCTGAAAATTAATTTACCATACTTTCATATTTACCATAAATAGCTAATCCGGGTATATCATCCCCAAAAAGAATCGGTTGTTTAAATTCTTCAGGGGGATATTCTTGGCGAATAGCAATCAAAGGATTATAAAATTTTTCCCACTCTCTCAATAATCCTAATAATGATTGAAATTGATCATAGGATTTGCCGTGTCTATTTTTTAAAGCAATATACTGTAACATTAAAGCATAGGTTTCTGGGTTATTCTTAGGAGTTGGAACTTCAATAATTTGTCCTAATTTCAAGAAAACATCGGCATTTACCTGTACCATTACCATAAATTCTTTGATACTATCTAAATTCTTATCATAAAAAGTATCTGCAATGTCACCTACGGTACGCAATAAGGCAAAATTACTCAAATCATATTGCTTAAATAAATAAAGTAATTTTAATCCTAAGTTATTTTTAGCCACAATTTCTAAAGAATTAACATAGGCTTGTATTGCTGTTTTTCCTTCATCACTTTTGATTTGAGGAATAATATCTGTTAATTTCCTTTCAATTAATTCCTTAAATTGTATTGCATCATATTTTTTTTGTAACAGATCTAGGACATACTCATAAAATTCCTGTTGTGCATAGCTACGATAACGGGTTTCGGTAGCTTCAATCTTTAAAAAACTTTCTTTGGTTTCTAAAGCTATTTTTAATAAATCAATACTATCTTTTAAACCTTCATAAGCACCAATATTTTGCTCAAACTGACGATTTATCATTAAAAATTTGACAAATTCTCCACTGTTAAATTTATTATCATCTATAGCTTTCGCCATAGTAGAGATATTTTTCAGAGAATTGAGACAATCACGATAAATAGCTTGAGTAGTTTCAGGAATTTCTTGTTTACTAGCAAAAAGAGATTGAAACCATGCTAAAAAAGATTGATTCCCCCATAAAGGGCGACTATACCATGATTCGGCACTAACTTGTTTTACATTTCTATCTTTAAGATTTGTATCCATGACTAAACTTCTCAGTGACAATAATTAATATGTTAAAATTAACTTCAGTATTACACAGAATATAAAAAAAGACAACTTAATTTATATAACTGACGTGACGTACCAATTAAAATGTTAAGTTAAGGGAAGTTTTAGGTAGTAGATATGAGGGGAAGACAATGAAGTTAAACAGACTATGCTGTAAGGGATTTAAGATGCTAAAGGCATATCTAGTTACAAAAATAGATGAGTCATTTCCTTCGGAATCGAACATTTTTGCAAAAAGTTAAACAGAGTCAGAAAGAGTTTTTAGGCTAAAAAATGAATTATAGACAGACTTTTATTCGGCAAAATAATGCTATAAACAAGTCACAATAAGCATTAGAGAGGAATCGGGATGACAAGATTTGAACTTGCGACTTCTTCGTCCCGAACGAAGTGCGCTACCAAGCTGCGCTACATCCCGTTAATGACTTTAAATCATAACATACTTTGAGCAATCTTTTATAGAGTTACTAATAATTTTTTTCGGGTGTTATAAAATTAATGAATCAACTTTATAAATTAATTAAAGGCAATTTTTTATACTTTAAGAAATAACCTAATAAGATAAATAAAGTAATAGCCATTGTACCTAAACCAACATAATTAGGAAGCCAAAAAATAGCAGTAAGATCATTAATTTGTCCTGCTTCTAATTGAATACTATATTGATTATTAGGGGTTTTTTCCCATTTAGGAAACTCGTTATTATTGATTAATTTCGCACCCCAAGGAAAATTAAATTGTATTCTTAAATCGATTAAATCTCCCGAAGAAATAATAATTGTACCGTCATTAGAGATAACTCCTAAAGGACTTAAATCAGCATTAAAATGAAGAGTATTTCTCTCTAATAAAAGTAAATTATTTTGTTTAATAGACATTTTCGCTTCTAATTCGAGTAAATTACTAGAGTTATTTTTAGCGAGATTTTTTTGAGATTTTTTACTAAGTTGAGGCACAAAAAATTGATTAAATTTATCTACTAATTCTTCACCATTATGAAAAGGAATAGTTACTACTAATTCTTCCCTAGAGATACGCTTAGTTTTTCCTTGTAATTGAATGGCTTTATTCTGAAGGTTATTTAACCAAGCATTACCTTCACCATCGCTAAAACTGGTTAATTCTTCCCCTAATTTAATATGTTGAATCATTGTACCACTGTTGGCTTGAGGAAATTTAACCTCGACATCATAACGAACACAGCCTGTCAAAGTAATTATTAAACAGAGAAATAATATTAATTTTTTCATGATTTTTGTTGAATTAATATACTGAAATAAATTATTTAATAAAAGAAAGTTTTTAAGTAATGGAGAATAAGTAATTTATTCAAATTTTAGAAATAAATTTATCCTTATTCCCTATTCCTAATTATTTTTAGTCTTCAAAATCTTCATCAACGGCATCACTTCCGCCTCTGACGGTAACTAAATCAATTTGTTGGCGGTAATAATCAACGCTTTTAACTTCCACTTCTACTGTATCACCAAGACGATAAGCTGTACGATTTTTTCGCCCCACTAAACAAGTATGTCGTGAACGATATTCATACCAATCATCTTTTAATGAGCTAACATGGACTAATCCTTCTACTAAAGAATCTTCAATTTGTACAAAAAAACCATAGGATTGTACTCCAGTGATTAAACCACTAAAAACTTTTCCCGTACAATCTTTCATTTTTTCGGCTTTTTTTAATCCCGCCAAATCAGATTCCGCATCTTGTGCAATTTTTTCTCTTTCGTTGAGATGGGTTATTAAAGAATGTAAATCACCTTCTAAATAAGTTTGAATTGCAGGGGGTAAAACATTCCAGTTAATTTCACCATAACAAGTACTACTGCGTAAATCAATGCCTTTACTAACTCGACTATGACGGCGATCGCGCCCATATTGAAATAAGGCTTTTAAAATGCGTTGTATTTGTAAATCAACATAGCGTTGTCCGGGTGAAACACAATGAGTATAAATAGGTAAAGCCAAGCCGAAATGAGAAGAAGGATGTTGAGTATATTTATCAGATTTGAGGGAGTTTAAAAGGAGATAATGAAGGACTTTTTCATAGTCAGATTTACCAAATTCTTGAATAAGATGATAATAGTCCACAGATTGTAATTCATCTTCAGATTCTAAGTGAAAATCCAGTTTTAAATTAGCTACCAGTTTTAATAAATCTTCTAATTCATCCCAATCTGGTTTAGCTTGAGTACAATAAATACTAGGTAATTGTAATTCTTTTAAGTGTTGAGCAACTACTTTCCCCACTAAAACCATTAATTCTGTCATCAAAGATAATACGGGTAAACTAGCATAAGAAGCAATAGCGCCAATACGTCCTTCATCTTTAAAATAAGAAGTGATTTGATCTAAAGTAATATCAAAACCGCCTCTTTGTAATCTTTGAGCTTTAACTAAGGGAGCTAATTCAAAGAAAAGATGACTGAGTAATTCTAAAGTAGTTTCTAATTCTGGTTTAGTACTACCTGTACCAATCATATTTTGTACTTCTTTATACGTCAAAGAATGATCTACTCGAATAATGGAAGGTTGTATTTGAGATTCCATAACTTGCCCTTTTTCGTCAAAAATCAGAAAAACAGAAATAGTTAAGCGATCAACATCAGGAACGAGAGTACAATAATTTTGGACAATTTCGGGTAACATGGGGATAATTTTTTCACCTAGGTGAACTGTAGTACCACGTTTACGAGCTTCTCGATCTAAATGAGTTTCAGGTTCAACAAAATGAGCGACATCGACAATATGAATACCTAAACGCCAATGATTATCTTCGGTTTTGTCGAGAGTAAAAGCATTTTCGATGAATAAATTTAAGTCTTTACTAATTTCTTGTTCAATAGTAATAGTTAATAAATCTCGTAAATTTAAACGTTGTTGAATTTCAGCTTCGGTAATTTCAGCATTGATAACAGAGGCTTTTTGTAATACTCGTTCAGAAAATTCTTGAGGTAAATCATGTTTAGAAGAAACAATATCGGTATCCGCCGCCGCTTCCGCATCACTACCTAAAACTCTGATAACTTTACCTAAAGGAGGATTTTGACCGATAGGATAGCGAAGAACGTTAACATGAACTAAGTGATTAACCGCATCAATCAAAGAGTCATCATTATTTTTTAAATTCAACTCAAATAGTAAACGATCATCTAAAGGTACAGCATTATACTCTCCTTTTTCTTCTACCACTCTAGCTAATACCGAAGGATTTGCCCTTTCCACAATTAGTTTTACTTCCCCTTCAGGAGAACGACGACGAGTTCCTTCTTTAATGATTTTAACCAATACTCGATCACTATTCCAAGCATTACTAAGATGACTTTCTCGAATATAAATATCGTCTGCGTCTTCTTCATCTTGAATAGCAAAACAGAAGCCTTTACTCGAACAACGTAACTTTGCTTCTACTACATCTTCTTCCATTACTCGTCGGTATTTTCCGAACTCTTTAGTAACTACGCCGACTTTTTCTAACACATCGAGAGAAATTTGTAGTTTTTCGAGTTCTTCAGGTTCTTCACAACCTAGTTTTTTTTCGAGTACTTTACCCGGTACAAGTTTATCAGCACTTAAGTGAGAAAGTATTGTAGCGATTGAAAATTCCATTTCCTAATATCCTTTCAAATGTCTAAAATAATGTTGTTGAGTCAAATTGAATCCATTGATTTCTCATGAAGTAAAAATACTCATGGGATGATGTTTAAGAATAATAACCCTTGGTATTGTCCGCAAATTCAAGAATAAATAAAGCTATAAACATTTAAGTATCTATAACGCTGAAAAACTAATGATTAGCCGTGAGAAATAGTTATTTTTCCAGAATTAATGGTTATGCTCAATTTAATTATTTGTCTTTTTCTGTGTGGACAAAAACTTAGAAATGTCGAAACGGTATTTTTAGGGATGTCAATTTATATTTAACTTGTTTAAAAACCAAGACTTCATTTCTTTTTTACCTAATAATTTTATTCTTAACCTAATAATATATCTTATTCCGTGTTTATTATTTCAAATTCCTGATTTACATAGTAAAATTGTATTGATATTTTTTTATTGTTTATTCTAAATTTATGAGTATTAAGTCCTTAGTATTAATTAGTGATTTCGTTATAGTAGATCATGGTAAATACATTGTCAAAGTTTCAGTTTATCGAGATGGTATCATTTTAGGTTGTGCGTTAGCTTCTGGGGATACAGTGGAGAAAGCAGAAGATGAAGCAAGAAAAAGAGCGATTACTTTAGTAAATAGCAATATATCCCTAGAAATTCCTGAAAAAAGCAGTTATATTCCTAAAATTGAACTTCCATCAAAAATTGAGTCAGAAAAAAAAGATCTTTCTTCCTTACCAAAAAAAGTAAAATCGACAAAACCAACCCCTGAAGTTGTCCCTCAAGATTTAATTTCAGTATCTGAAAATATGGCTTATTCCCTAGAAAATGAACTGAATATGGACATAAATCAAGATGAAATTGTAGCAGATAATTTTATAGATAACGATAATTCTACAGAAGAAAATATAATAGAAACTCCTTTAGAATTTACTTTCTCAGAAGATAATGAGACACTAAATCTTTCTGAAAGTGAAGCTATTTTAGACAGTAACGATAACTCAGAAGATAATTCAGAGAATAATTTAATTTTATTTCCTTCTTCCACTTCAGAAGATGACTCTTACTCAGAAACTACTTTACCTTTGCCCATAGACTTAAGTGATACAGTGGACTTTTCCCAAATTATAGATCAAACTAGCATCGAAATGAAACGATTAGGATGGACACAAGATCAAGGAAAAAAATATCTTCTCGAAACCTATGGCAAAAAATCTCGTCATCTACTTTCAGATAATGAGTTAATCGAATTTCTTAATTATCTTAAAACCCAGTAATTAAGATCATTTCACTAAGATAATGGAGAGTTAGAAATATTTGGCAAAGTACAACAGTTAATTTCATCAATGCAAATTTTTCCCCATTGTAACGCCCAACGAACCAATTCTACTCGGTTATCAGTTTTTGTTTTCGTGAGGATATTACTGATATGATTATCAACGGTTCTTTTGCTTATTTCTAACTTTTCAGAAATGTCTTGATTAGTTAAACCAGTGGCGACTAACTCTAATATTTCTATTTCTCGATGTGATAAATAAGTTGATTCGGATATTTTGCCACTACTCATAAATATTTTTTAACCAGTAATTTTGCCTATTCTATATTGTCTAATTCTAACCAAAAATTTCCGATAAAAGATCTTTAATTTTTACGAGCAAAAACTGCATAAAAAGGATCTTTACCTCCCATACCTAACATTTGTAAAATAGCTGGTAATTCAGGTTGTGTTGCCACTATTTTCGGTGTATTAAAATCAGATACTGATTGAAAATAAGATTTAACTAAATGAATTCTTTGCCTATCCGTAGCGTCACGCCATGCAGAAATTGCTTTTTGATAAAACATTCGATTAGAAAAACTAAAAATAGCTACCCCCTTTGGTTTTAAAATTCGGGCTATTTCACTGAAAATTGCTTCAGGATATTGTAAATATTGCACTGAAACTGAACATAGCACAGCGTCAAAATCTTCGTCATTTAGCGGTATTTTAGGATTTAAGTTTAAATTTTGCACGAAATAATGATTTAACTGCTTATTTCTCTTTAATTCTTCCTCATTCATCCCATGCCCTTCAACATGACTAAATTTCATCTCTTTCGGTAAATGAGATACCCAACTACTCATTAAATCTAAAATTCGGCTATTCGATGGTAATTCTTGGCGATAAAGTTCTTTTAATTGATTGATATAGTTATCATCCACATGATTAACAAAACGAGGAAAAGAATAAAATAAGCTATCTTCACTATCATCTAATTTAGTGCGTTGATGAGGCTGTAATAACATTTTTCAAAGATATGGCGGATTAAATCAAGTTCAAATTAATTATAGTTATAGATTTAAAGATAGAAATTTTTTTTTCATGGCATAAAACCTCAAAACTGACTGGATAGATAAATAGAAACCATTAATTTAATCAATTATGACTACTATTCAATCTAATCTACATAATCTTTTTACCTCTATTTTCCCCGATGAATCTCAATCACCTAGTTTAATCATTAAGTTTTTACTGGTATTAGAGGCTGAAAATTTAATTCCTTTATTTAATGTTAATCAAGATCAAAATAATTCCACTATTAACGCTTTCATTCATACTCAAAATAATGAAATTATCCCCGTTAATAACATTATTCTTCAGTGTTTAAAACAAAATCAATCACCTTTATTTTTTGGCTCTAATTTTCCTCTAGAATTAACTCATTGTTTAAACGATACTATAGCCTTTAATAGTTTTCTTATTTTCACTCAAGAAGGTTTACTGTTAGAGTTTCCTCCCTCGAAATTTAACCCTATTCAAAATCAGGAAAAATATCAACTAATTTCTTGGGATTATTGGGAGAATGTTTCTCTTTCCTTTGCTAAAAATCAGCCTAAATGTACATTAATTTTTAATAATAAAAAAGGAGATTCTTTAAAAATAAATAGTGTTTTAGAATATCAATCAGAAACAGAACAAATAGAGCAACAATTACCTTTAATTTTTGTTTATTTTATTATGAAAAAATTTTGGAAATATGTTAAGAAATACCGTCATGAAAAGTTTTTCGTCTTTAATCCTCAAGATTTCCTTTATTTAGATAAAGACAGATTAACTTATTTCATTAAAAATATTTTGCAAAATATTAACATTACCGAAACAGATTTAGATAATTTAATCCGTAAAATTCAATTAACTTAAATTAGACAGTTGACAGTTAATTATTCTCTATTTTCTATGACACAGTTAAAGGTTTTTCTAATCTATGATGAGCAAATAATTGATTTTCTACTTGTTCACAAATACGATGATAAGTAATTAAATGTATCTCTTGTATGTAAGGAGTATTTTTTTCATTGACAAATAAAGGATAATCAACTAAATTATTCATCATTCCACCATTATTTCCGGCCATACCGATGGTAATTAAACCTTTTTCTTTTGCCACTTTTAAAGCCTCAATGACATTGCGAGATTTGCCTGAAGTGGATAATACCCACAACATATCTCCAGCCTTGCCAAAACATTCTACTTGACGAGAAAAAATAGTTTCAAATTCATGATCATTACTCCATGCTGTTAATGTAGCAGTATTTGTACCTAATGCCATAGCTGGTAAACCAGGGCGCTCAATGTGAAAGCGTCCTACAAATTCCGCCGCAATATGTTGCGCATCGGCAGCCGAGCCTCCGTTACCGCAAATTAAAAGAGTATGCCCTTCTTGAAACCTTCCAGCGACAATATTACTGATTTTTTCTACCCCTTGACAGTATTTTTGATCAAAAGCCTGTTGTAAACACTGTAACCTTTCTTGTACCCAATAATCCAATTTTTCTCTCCTCACAATTAATTAATAACTACTGAAATATTGATATTTAAACTTTGTCAATTTCTAATTTTTTTATGGTTAATTATGTTATTTCAAAGTCAAATATTCATAACTAACCTTAAGATAATTCTATTTAACGGCAAACTTGTGCCACTAAAGCCATAACATCATGACGGGTTAGTTTTGTTTTTCCTAAAATCAATACTTCTAAGGTAGCATGAGCGAGAGTTAAAGGTATTTGACAAAATTGTAAAGCTGGGCCTTTTGGTAAAGATTTAGTGTAAGAATCCCCTAAACTAAGATTATAACGAGCATAGTTGTGCATATCTTCTAATTGCCAACCTTCAGGAATGAAACTAACACCTCGAAGTTTATCTTCTTGATGATTACGCAAAATATTTATCGCTTGTAAACCTCTTCCAAAACCAATGGCTTCTTCTCTATTAGTTTGAGTGTTATCGTACCATGCCCATAAATCTGACAATAATAAACCTACCGCCCCTGCTACACTAAAAGTATATTGATCTAAATTAGATTTAGTTTTAATTGTCCAGTTATTTTCAGCCCAATAAGCCATTCTATCCGCCATAGATGCTGTGGCATCCCAGATTCTAGCAGAAATACTAGGCGGTGCTAATAATGCCCATTCCGCAAAACGATAACTAACTTCAGGAATTATATGTTGGTATGATTTAATTACCTCTGTCATTTCGTTATGAGTAGTACTTGAATGACCTGCTTGTAATGCTAAACTAATATTTTTTAAAATTTTGACTTTCGTTATATTATCAAGCTGAGGATGATCTTCAATTTCATCTATAGCTCTCATACACAAGTAAGCAGATATAACAGCTTCCTGTAAACCATCAGGTAATCGACTAATGGGAATATAAAAAGTTCTACTGGTATCCTTGAGAGTTTTTAAGGCATCTTTTTTTAAATTCATTGATATTCACTCCTCACGCCCACAAAATAGGACAATACTAACACTGTTTAGGTAATATTAACCGAATCTTCTCCAAATCGGATGAAAAATTTTTCAGATTCTACTTTGAATATTTTTAGGTCAAATTATGATTTAAGATTAGAAATTGTGGATTATTTTACAATAAAGGGATACTTTTTGTTAACTTTAGTCTCCATCTGGGATTATTTTTGTAAAAACAGTTTAAACCATCCTCTACGCCAAAAATAAAAAGTCATTCCTCCTGCTATTAATAACATTAAAAATAAAGTTCCAAAATATCCCCAACGCCATTTTAATTCAGGCATATATTCAAAGTTCATGCCATAAAGTCCTGCTATAAATGTTAAAGGAATAAAAATACTAGAAATAATGGTTAATAGAGTAATTACTTCATTCATTTTATTACTCATAGAAGATATTAAAACATCCATTAAACTCGATGCTAATTCTCGATAAGTTTCCAATATATCTAAAATTTGAATTGTATGATAATAACAATCTCGAAAATAAACATAAACTTCTTTTGTAATTAAATTATTATCTTCTCTAGTTAGTTCATTAAAAAGATTCCGTAAAGGCCAAATTGAGCGTCTTAAAGCTAATAATTCTCGACGAATATTATAAATTTCTTGTAAAGTTTTTTTGCTCGGATTTAACACTATTTGATCTTCTAAATCTTCAATTCTTTCTCCATAGTCTTCTAATACAGGAAAGTAATTATCAATCAAAGTATCTAATAATAAATAAGCTAAATAATCTGCTCCTAATTGTCTAACTTTTCCTTGATTAAGTCTAATACGGTCTATAATTCTAGTAAAATCCTCTATTTCATCTTCTTGAAAGGTTAATAAATAATTTTTTCCTAAAATAAAACTAATTTGTTCTGTGGTAAAACCAATTTCATTTTTATTCGGTTTAATAGAATGTAAAATGATTAATAATTGATCTGGATAATCTTCTATTTTTGGTCTTTGTGGTACACTAACAACATCTTCTAAAATTAAAGGATGTAACTGAAAAACTTGTTCTACTTCTCGTAAAATATTTTCTGTACCTAATCCTTCTATATTTGCCCAAGAAATCAGATTATTAGTCAGACAAGAAACACAATCTTTTGGTTGAGTATTTACTCGACGATAAGCATTATTTTCATCATACTCAATCAAAGTTAAACGAGAAGGTAACGCCAGAGGATCAATTATAATACTCCCCGGTTCAGTCCCAGCTACATCATAAGAATAATCGAAATAATCTTCTTCTTCTTCTTGTTCTTCTATAGAGAAATCAGAGGAAACCATAATTATTAATTAACTTAATTTTTCTTCAATAATCATACTCAATTTTACTTTGATAAGGGCGAAATCTTTAAAATTACTTTACCTTAATTCATCCATCCATATTGACTAAATTGAGATTTATAAATTATTTTCCGTAATTTTTTCTTCAATCTTTGGTTTTTCTTCCTCTGATTCAATAGTTTTATTTTCTTGGTTTACTGATTCTACTACCGTAATTTCTTCTTGAGTATTATCAACCTTTAACTCTGGTTTTATTTCTACTTTTTCAGTTTCAATTTTAGGAGTTTCTTCCTTAATATTTTCTAATATTTCTTCTTCTTTAATAACTTCTTTTTCTTCCGTGTTTAAAGTAGGTAAAGATTCTTCAATATTTTCTATTACTTCTTCTTCCTTAGTAATTTCTTCCTCTGTTATAACTTCTTCTTCCGCCATTTCATAGTTACGAATAGTTATAGCTTG
The DNA here is from genome assembly GCF_041753295.1 of Geminocystis sp. Taxonomy (NCBI): domain Bacteria; kingdom Bacillati; phylum Cyanobacteriota; class Cyanophyceae; order Chroococcales; family Geminocystaceae; genus Geminocystis; species Geminocystis sp. The sequence goes on along the minus strand of NZ_JBGSUU010000106.1, from coordinate 100,934 downwards.
GGCTTTATTTAAACTAATTTTACCAGTAACTAATTTTGCTAAAGTATCTTTAATTTGAGGAACATATTCGATGGCTCTTACGGTACTATTAAAAGCATTCTTAATCACGTCCCCATTTTCATCGATAAATTCTAATTTAACCCAATTTTGCCCTTTATTAAAACCAGTTAAATAAATCGGTTGCCAAGTATCTAATAAAAAAGATTCACCGTTAACAGTAACTCGAATACGCCAATCAGGAATATCATCATTAGGATTTTCTTTAGCCACCACATGAAGAGGTGCGTTAGTTAAATAAAAGTCTAACATAATCGGCTGCGCACCATAAACTCCTTGAGGGCGACTATAGGTAAGTAATGGTTGAGAATCCGAAGGGTTATTGTCTTCTGTCGGCGTAAAAACATGAAAAGTAGTTTGAGCGTAAGCTCCTTCATTTTTAAAACTTTCATGCCAAGGGCGAGAAGCAAAAACTCTGATAGTATGAGTACCGGGAGTTAAATCTGATAAAATTATTGGTTGTTCTATGGTATAAATAGCTTGATAGGGTTTATCATCAACAAAAAAGTGTAAATGAGGACCCATTTGTAATTCTTCATTTTTAAAAATATCTAATCCCTTCACATCTAAACTTACAGATACATCTTTAGTATTTAAGACTTCACCGTTATTGGGAGTAAGAATTTTTACCTGTGGTTGAGATTGGGCAAAATTTTGATTAAGTTGTTGAATCAAGGCAGGAGGTGCAACTTCGGCGATATTTTCAACGTTAGGAATTGGTGGTTTTAACTCACTATTAAAGGCTTGTACGCTGTCGATGGTATCATTACAAGCAGTTAAAGTACAGCTAAAAATAATGATAGTTAGCCAAGAGAATATTTTTTTTAACATAAGACTTTTTATTGGTAACAAATTTTACTGAGTTAATGATAACGATACTATTTTATCAATGGAAAAACTCTTGTCGAATTTAATTATTATTACTAAGATTAGATAGTATCAATGAAGAATTTTTAGGTATAGTTAATGAATTATTCTTTAAAATTAGAAATATCCCAAACACTTTATGAAAATTTAGTAAAAACAGCAACTAAAACGGGTAAAACAAAGGAAGAAATAGCCATCGAAGTATTACAAACTTCTGTAAAAAATCTCATAAAAGAAGATCCTTTAGACGAATTTATTGGTAGTATTAATAGTAATATTAATGATTGGACAGAAAAACATGATCAATATTTAGGAAATATCTTAAATGAGAAAATCTAATAATCTGTTTATGGATACTTCAGGATGGGGAAATTTAATTGATCAAAGCCAATCTTATCATCAATTAACTGTTAGTATTTATCATAATGCTCGTGAAAGAGGAAGAAAAATTATTACGACTAACTATATTATTACTGAATTAGTCGCACTTTTAACGAGTCCTCTTCATCTTCCTCGAAATAAAGTGATTAAATTTATTGATGGAATTAAAACTTCTCCATATGTAGAGGTTATTCATATTAATTTTCACCAAGACGAAAAAACTTGGATACTTTTAACTAAACGCCTGATAAACAATGGAGTTTAGTAGATTGCTCTAGTTTTATTATTATGCAAGAATTAAGTATAACAGAAGCGATCACGACTGATCATCATTTTGAACAAGCAGGATTTATTCGTCTTCTTAAATCTTAATTTCTAATTTTTGCTAATAAATCATAAAAAGGTTGCCAATTATCCTCAGTGGTTATGGGTTGCCAAATTTCTTCAATAATATTTCTAATAGGCACAATTTGAGGATTGTATTGATTAAGAGTAATTTTTATGTTGTCTAATTCTTCCCTAACAAAATTTTCTAAGGCTTGATGATAAAGTTTTTTCCATGTATCAAAGTTAGATGAATTAATATCACTATTTTCTAAGATTAAAGTATAATTTTCGTGCCAACCATAATTAAATTGAGAAGCTAAATCAGCAAAAAATTGACTATAACTAACTTGACTTTCTTTTAATAAATTAACAGTTTCTGTTACTAACTTTTTAGCTAAATTATCAGGTAACTTATTAAACCCTAATTTTTTCACCATTAAACCTTGGTAAAATTGTTCATAATATTGATTATAATTAGTTAATGCTTCTTGTAAATCTTGATAAGGAATTACTAAAGAGAGGGGTTTTTGTAATAATTCCAAATTCCATTGACAAATTAACGGTTGATTGCCATAACTATATCTACCGCCGTAGTCGAAGTAAGCCGCCGTAAAAAGAGGATCATAGGTATTAATAAAAGCATAAGGGCCATAATCGAAACTTTCCCCCGTAATAGACATATTATCAGTATTTAACACTCCATGACAAAAACCAGCCGCCATCCATTGCGCTGCTAATAAAGCTACTCTTTGCACTAATTCACGATAAAATTCAATGTAGGGATTTTCAGAAGTAGTTAAATGGGGATAATAATAATAGATTACATGATCTAATAAATTTTTGACCAAATCTGGACGTTGTAAATAGTGTAACCTTTCAAAAGTACCAAAACGAATATGAGATTGACTAAAACGCACCATTACAGAACTACGAGTAGGTGACGGCTCATCTCCTCGCCATAAAGATTCCCCTGTTTCAATTAAGGAAAAACAACGGGAAGTATTAACTCCTAGTCTATGTAATGCTTCCCCTGCCATAACTTCTCTAATTCCTCCTTTGAGGGTAAGTCTGCCATCTGCCGTGCGAGAATAGGGTGTTCTTCCTGATCCTTTTGTGCCAAAATCGTATAATATGCCATTATTGCCTCTTATTTGTCCATATAAAAAGCCTCTACCGTCACCTAATTGGGGATTATATGAGCCAAATTGATAACCATGATATTTTAAGGCTAAAAATGGGCGTATTCCCTGAAATTTGCCGAAGGCTTCTATCCAATCATTTTCTTTTACGGCGTTTTTATCTAAACCAATGACGGGTAATAAATCATCGTTGGCAAACCTTAGTATATGTTTAGGAAATTCGGCAGCAGAAACTTCTTCGTAATAACTATCTCCTAAATTTTCTATAGCAGTTTCGTATTCAAGGTTTAAAAAAGGATTTGTCATAATTATTAGAAATGAATAATCAGAAATTAATTATATATATGTTTTGACATTTTCAATTTTAAATTTATTTTATCTGTTACATTTCTGTTGGTAAATTTTCTTTAAATTCTTGATAAAAAAGATTTTGATAATAGTTTAAAGCAATGGCAATTAATCCTAATCTACTTTGAGATATTGCTAAATGATTATGCAAAGTTTCTCCCCAAATTTGACAATAACATTCTACATTTAAAATGGCTTTACTTAATTTATTTAATGAATTTTGATAATTGAGTTTATTATTAACTATTTTATCAGTTATGATGATTAATTCTTTAATCAGTTTTTGCTCATAACTTCCTGATAAATTTATTATTTCATACTTAATATTAACTGGTTTTTCTATATACCATTTATTGAGTATAAAATCTACACTATTGAGATTTATTATATTCTGTTGATGAGCAGATTTTAAGATTGAACAACATCGAGAATGGGTATAATAATTATTAAAATTGATTTGACTTTTATTGGTTTTTATGTTATTTTTATTTAGCTCTAAAAGATTGATTTTATTAACCTTATTTAACCACTTATTAATAAGGCGATCGCCAATAATAAATTCTAACCAACCATTCTCAGAAATTTGAATTAAAATATCTTGTTGATAACTACTTTGATTCAAAATATTAACTAAATTTTGGGCTAAAAATAAAGGTGATTTTTTATAAATTTTAGCTAAGGATAAACAAAGGGAAGTTTTATAGATAATATTGTCTCCATTTTTGCTCAATTCTATAGAAAAGTTAATCCTTGATAAATCAGTAAAATACTGTAATTGTTTTTTTTCCTTGGTTATTAAATCTATTAATTTATTTTTAATTATAGTAACCAAAGAAAAATTATTTATAGTCATTTATTATAAGTATTAAAGCATTTAGGAATTGTGGACTTTAAAATTATTAAAAATAACTAATAATCTTTGTTGCCTTTTGCATTGTATAAAGTAAATATACAATTAGTTTTGCCATTAGATAAATCAATTTTATAAACTAACAGTTATACGAATAATAATTTTAATGGTAACAATAATAGTTATATAAATAGAAGTTAAAAAAGCATTATAAGTACTAGAATTGATAGCATATTCTTCTTTTTCTTCCTTTGATTCTGCCCTTAAAAACTTTCTATTTTTCATTTTAAAATATATTAATTGACTGATAATTAAGATTAAAAGAATAATAATTACCCCATCATTATTAATTAGTAAACCAATGCCACTTAATAAAGTTAAAAAACCACCAATAAATATAAAATTTGTAATAAAATAATCAGCTTTTTTTTGTTCAATTTGTGCAATACAAGTATCAATAAATTGAGATTCTCTTGCTTTTTTTAGGGCAAAAATACCTCCAACTATCCAAAATAAACCAAAAACTCTTAGGAAGTTTTCTAAAATTAATAAAAGTAAATTCATTATTTTTGTCTAAATTATTGCCTCTAATTCTAAGTATCTAATATCACTATATTTTAAAACTTATAACATCATTATTCACTCTTAATTTTTTCTTTAATGAGCTTAATATAAAGATGTTTAAAAGTCGATTTTAATACCCTTGGCAAACCAAAATCTATGGGCATTAATGCAGAGGGTAATCTCCAATTTTCTACCCTTAAATCTTCTGGTTTTAGTAAAGGAAATTCAATCTCTTTTAACTCACTACATAAACCTAATTTTTTCTGAGCAACCAAAGTAGGCACTATTTCTGAAGATACATTCAGTATATCAGCGATCGCCACATCTAAAGCAAAAACATTACTAGAAGCCCCTAAAATTCCTAATTCTCTAGGCTCTCCAGCACTTGGGCCATTACCTTCATGGGCGATAATACCGTCAATAATCGTCAAATCTGGCTTAATTGCCTTAGCAGTTTCCACTAACATCTCTCCAAAACGACTAGCATCTTTTCCTGCTTCCATATGCCACCATGCTTTCATTTTTCCTGGCACACAACCAAATAAATTTTTAACTCCCATTGTCATGGTTAACTGCATATGAGACTTAATTTTTGGCAAATTAATAATAACATCCGCTTCCATTGCTTCTTTTGATAACCGCAGATGGTTAAAATTATCATTATCAATAGGGTATTTTTGAGCATTAAACTCGATAATCGGTAAATTTAAGGCTTCACATAGCGGTAAATAACGATTAGCTTTAGCTACCCCCTTTGCACTTCCAAAAGCTGGGCTATCCCCTAAAAATGGTTTTCCTCCTACTTCTTGCACCATTTGAGCAACACAATAAACTATTTCTTTACGAGTAGTACATTCTTTTGTTGGGCGAGAAGCAGTTAATAGGTTAGGTTTGAGTAAAACTCGATCTCCTTTTTTTACGAAAGCAGATATACCACCAAAAGGTAACAATAAATTTTTAATGGAAGTGCGTAACTCTTTTAACTCATAAGATTGAGCTTTTATTAAGGAAACTTGAGTCATAAAAAAATATTAGTTTGGTAAACTTTTATTATAAACTGATAAATTGAAACTGTATAATTATTTCTAATTTATGTTTAATAATTAATGCTTAATTTCCCATATTCCCGAAGGCAAAAAAACACCATTTAAAGCCTTAATTTTTTCTTCTGTCATGAAATAAGTCCATCCTTCATCTAAGGGATAATTAAACTCATCATAAACTATAATTTTTTCTCGCCCATATTCATTTAAAGGAGCGTTAGAAATACCTGAATAACCTTCTAATTTATCTAAATTTTTTAAGTCTTTCAAAGAAGTAAAATAAAGTAAATAACCGAAAACTTTATGATCACCTTTGCTCATGGCAGGATAACCTAAAGGTAAGTTAAATAATCGTCCTTTTGCCCAACATTTTATTTCTTTAAAAGTTTTTCCTTGACAATAAATTTGATAGTATTTACCTCTTGGCTTTAAAGTACCATAAACAAAAACTTTGATCATTTTTCGTGAATTATTCTTACTGATTAATTTCCTTAAGAGAAAATTTTATCGTTGACATTAGTGCAATTAGGGGATCTAATTCAGCTATTATAGTAATAAAATAAATGAATAAATTAAACTGTAAAAATCGTGACTGTTACTCCTATTAAAAATAATCGTAATTTGACTCAAGTACCTGATAATTTTGGACGTTTTGGCAAATATGGTGGAAAATATGTGCCTGAAACTCTCATGCCAGCCTTAACTGAGTTAGAAGCCGCTTATAGTAAGTATAAAAATGAGCCTGATTTTCAGCAAGAATTAAATCAATTACTAAAAGATTATGTTGGTAGAGCAAATCCTCTTTATTTTGCCGAAAGACTAACCCAACATTATGCAAAAGCTGATGGTAGTGGCGCTCAAATTTACCTCAAACGAGAAGACTTAAACCATACAGGCGCTCATAAAATTAATAACGCATTAGGGCAAGTTTTACTAGCTGTGCGCATGGGTAAAAAAAGAATTATCGCTGAAACAGGGGCTGGACAACATGGAGTTGCTACTGCTACAGTGTGCGCTCGTTTTGGTTTAGATTGTGTAATATACATGGGCGTAGAAGATATGGAACGCCAAAAGTTAAACGTATTTAGAATGAGACTTTTAGGAGCTAAAGTTGAACCTGTATCCGCTGGAACTGGGACACTCAAAGATGCTACATCTGAAGCCATTAGAGATTGGGTTACTAATGTTGAAAATACTCATTATATACTAGGATCAGTCGCTGGCCCTCATCCCTATCCCATGATGGTGAGAGATTTTCACGGTGTCATCGGGAAAGAAACCCGTAGCCAATGTTTAGAAAAATGGGGGGGTTTACCTGATATTTTACTCGCTTGTGTCGGCGGTGGCTCAAATGCTATGGGTTTATTTTATGAATTTGTCGGTGATAATTCCGTGCGCTTAATCGGAGTTGAAGCCGAAGGTAGCGGTATTACTACAGGAAAACACGCAGCCACTTTAACTCAAGGAAAACCGGGAGTATTACACGGAGCTATGAGTTATTTACTACAAGATACCCAAGGGCAGGTTACAGAAGCCCATTCTATCAGTGCTGGGTTAGATTATCCGGGAGTTGGCCCAGAACATAGTTACTTGAAAGATGAAGGTAGAGCCGAATACTATAGTGTCACCGATGATGAAGCGTTAACGGCTTTTCAGTTGGTATGTAAACTAGAAGGTATTATCCCAGCCTTAGAAACTGCCCATGCTTTTGCTTATCTTGAGAAACTTTGCCCTAATCTTGAAGGTAATCCTCATATTGTAATCAATTGTTCAGGGCGTGGTGACAAAGATGTACAGACTGTCGCTAAGTATATTGATGGTATTGATTTGTAAGCCATAGGATTTTGTAGGGGTTAATGGCATTAACCCTTATTAAGGGTTAATTGTTATTAGTATTTCCGTTCTTTTGGCTCAAACATCGTAATAACTACGGGCATATAATTAACTTTTACACTATCAGCAGAATAAGAAGCCAAAGTATGTTGTAAAAATTTTTCATCATCTCTAGTGGGATAATCTTCCCGAGAATGCGCCCCTCTACTTTCTTGTCGTTGTAAAGCCGAGGTTAAAATTATCTCCCCTACTATCATGATGTTTTGCAATTCTAAGGCTTCTATTAATTCCGTATTCCAATCTTTACCTTTATCATCAAGAAAAATTTGACTATATTTAGCTTTCAGTTGTTGAATTTGTTTAATACCCTCTTTCATAACTTCTTCTGTGCGAAATACTCCACAATGCTCTGTCATGGTATCCTGAAAATTCTGTCTTAGGCTATTAATTCTTAAATCTCCTTTTTGGGAAAGTAAATCTTGGATACGTTTTTGCGCTTCTTCTAAATATTTTTTCTCGTCAATTTCAGGCATTTTACGATTTATAACATAATTGGCGATGGCCCGTCCAACTCTTCTGCCGTAAACCACGCATTCTAAGAGAGAATTACTACCGAGACGATTACCGCCATGCACAGAAACACAGGCACACTCACCGGCGGCAAAGAATCCTTCCGTTAATTGAGTGGCATTTTGACGCACTCTACCATCGGTATTAACAGGAATACCCCCCATGCAATAATGGGCAGTGGGGCGCACAGGCATGGGCTGATAAACCGCATCAACACCAACTAAACGATGGGCTTCTTCCCAACAAAAAGGCACACGACTCATGATTTTTTCCTTACCCATGTGAGTTAAATCTAAATGCACATAAGCACCACCAGCGCTACCATCAGGATGAATACCTCTTCCTGCACGAATTTCTAAAACGATAGCACGGGAAGTAATATCACGGGGTGCTAATTCCATTTGATTTGGGGCGTAATTTTCCATAAATCTATCCCCCTCACTGTTGCGCAAATAAGCACCTTCTCCTCTCACGGCTTCAGAAATTAACACTCCCACAGGATATAAACCCGTAGGATGAAACTGTACAAATTCCATATCTTCTAGGGGTAAACCTGCCGCCGCACACATCCCTAAACCGTCACCAGTGGAAGCATAATCGTTAGAAGTGGTGTTAAAAACCCTTCCATAACCCCCCGTAGCAAACATTACCGCTTTAGCCTTAACCACCTTTAAACGCCCGTCAGCAATATTAAACATGACAACGCCTTTGGCTTCTTTGATTACATTCTCATGTGGGGGTTGAGAGGCGATATTTTCCGCCTCCTTTCCGACATTGGGGACTTTTTTTGATTCATTGCCCAGAATTTGGGGTTGGGAGGAATTATCTTCAAGAATTAACTGTAAAACATACCATTCTTCGTAAACAGTGACATTATTTCGGCGTAAATTATTAACCAGTTCATGTAGCATAGCATGACCTGTTTTGTCTGCAGCATAACAAGTGCGTTTATGGGAATGTCCACCAAATGCCCGTTGTGCAATTCTACCATCTTCCAAACGAGAAAATAACACCCCTAAATGTTCTAATTCGATGATAACTTCTGGTGCTTCTTTCGTTAAATATTCCACCGCATCTTGATCTGCTAAATAGTCTGAACCCTTTACTGTATCGAAGGCGTGGGCTTTCCAATCATCTTCTGGATCTACATTTTGTAAACTTGCAGCAATACCACCTTGGGCTGCCACAGAATGTGAGCGAATGGGGTGGGTTTTCGCCACTAAACCGACATCTAAACTACTATTTTGTTTTTTTATTTCAAGGGCAGCACGACATCCTGCTAAACCACCACCAATAATCATCACATCATGTTCTAACATCACGAATCCTGCTTAAATATAACTTTAAATCTCGAATAGTAAAATACAGGCAAGATGCCTGTGAAAATGAGAAAATACTTTTTTTGCTACGATTAAACCAACTTACGAGAAGTAAATTTTTCAATGGTTGCCTGAGTTTGATAGAGTAAATTATCCCGACTGTCTTTGACTTGATTTATAGATGGTAAAAGATTGCGAGATTGAAGACTCATGTGTAGTTGTAAGTGTGCAACATAATCACGAACATCTTCTTTCACTGACTGAGGTAAAGTATCCGAGTTGAGAGTCATGGTATTTGTGCTTAAATATTCCTTGTTTTAACAGCTAAACTTTATCATTTTTTTCGATGCTCGTCAATGGTTAATTCTCTTTAAATCCTTTTATTGTCAATGTTTTAATAATTCTTAATATAAAAACTTGAGTTAATCTGATTTTTTTTTCAAGTCAATCAATGATATTTTATTAGTTATGTTAATCTTGAATTTAAAATCATTTTTATTCTTAATTCTTAAATTATATTTATTAGATACCTATATCCATGAATAGCTCTGAATCTTCTTCTAAACCTATTTTAACTGATGTTGATTGGTATGCGGTTGCTTGTAAAATCAGGAAACAAAATCAACAATTGAAAGAACAAATTTTAAAACTAGAAACTTCCATAGAAGAACAAAAAAAACAAATTAAAGTTCAAGTAATTAAAAATCAAGATTATCTTAACTTAATAACTGATCAAAGTCAAAAAATAACAGAATTAAGCAAAGAAGTTGATGATAATCAAGAAAGAATTAAACAACAATCTAAACAATATAATCAACAAAAATTATCTATAGAAAGTCTTACCCAAGAATTGAAAAAAACTCAACAATTAGCGGCTAGTTTAGAAAGAGAATGTTCTTTACTTCAAGATGATTTTAATAGTATTAAACACTCTTTAAAACAAAAAGAAAAAGAAAATAAAGAATTACAAATTAGGCTTCAAAGACAGCAAAGATCAAACATACAATATAAAACAGCATTAGATAATAAATATTTAACTAATCCTCCTGATGTTAATAGTTTGGGAATCAAATCATGGTCTGAAATTGAGTCTAATAATTCATCACAAAATGGTAATAATACTATACAACAACAGATAAATAATGATCCAGATATTCCTGAAATAATTTACGATAATCATCCTCAAGAAGAGAAAAAATCAACAAATTATCTTGTATCTGAATCTAATATATTATCAGAAAATAATCTTAATGTTCTCTCCAGTAAAAAAGAAAATAATAATTCATCTAAAAAATTAGAAAATTCTCAAGATAATATTATCAAAAAAACGAGAAAAGAATCCTTTTTAAAATTACCTAAATGGGGAAAGTAAATCTTTAACAATTAAAAATTTGATTAAGTATTACTAGGATTTAATTCTAAACAATATCCCGCACCATATACTGTTTTAATATAACGAGGACGACGAGGATCTGGTTCTAATTTCGTGCGTAAATGACGAACATGAACTCTAATGGTTTCAATATCATCGTTAGGATCATATCCCCAGACTTCTTTTAAAATATCACTAGGGGGGACTGTTTGTCCATGACGTTGTAATAAGCAGTGTAATAATTCAAATTCAAGGTGTGTTAATTTAATAGTTTTATCAAACCAAATCGCTTCAAACCTTTCTGGCACAAGGGTTAAAAATTGGTGATTAAGAATCTCAGTATGTTTGGTTGACTGCGTACTTCTTTCTCCTCTCCTGAGTAATGCTTTAACTCTGGCTAACATTTCTTCTACTTCAAAAGGTTTTGTTAAGTAATCATCAGCCCCAGCATTAAAACCGTCAACTTTATCTTTTGTTTGCGCTAAAGCTGTTAACATTAATACTGGTATGTTAGCGGTTCTTTCATCTCTTCTGAGTCTTTGACACACAGTAAAACCGTCAACTTTAGGTAACATTAAGTCTAACATAATTAAATCTGGTTGGATTTGTAATGCTAAAGCTTGTCCTTTTATACCATCTTCTGCTTGAGAAATATCATATCCTGCCATTTCTAAGTTAATAGAAACTAATTCAGAAATAGCTGAATCATCATCAATTACTAATATTCGAGACATTGTTAATTTTGCCTATTATTTGTTAATAAAAATTGTGAAAAAAAACTATAAAAATTTATCTTATGGTAAAATTATAAGCAAAATTATTCAAAATAAATTAATTTTTTGTCTAATGATCACTGATTTTATTAAATCTATATAAATATTGAGATAATTTTAACTTAAACAGAAATAATACCAGACCACTGTACATTTTTTTCATGACTACGACGATAGGAAAAGAAATATTCTGGTGTTTGATAAGTACAATAAGGTGAAATAGCTATTTGATGGGGTAAAATACCTTCTTGTTGAATTTGTGAATTAATTATTTGAGTGACGTTTAGTCTAACTTTATTTTCCGTGGAATCTTTCAATATTGGTTGATTTGGCAATAAATAACCTTGGGTTAAAATTTCGTTATTATCTAAATTATGAGAGTTAGAAATGATAGTTTTTAACACTTTTACGGCGACTTCTTCTTCTACTTGATACACTTTACCACTAATAGCTGGACCTAAAGCGAATAATAAATTTTCCACTTGACAACCTTCCGATTTTAAAATTTTAATAGCTTTCGGTACAACTTCAGAAGCAGTGCCACGCCATCCTGAGTGAATTGCTGCGACTTTTCCGCTTTTACTATCAGCGATAAGAACAGGTGTACAGTCTGCACTAGCTACCCATACAGATTGTAGAGATTTTTGAGTAATAATACCATCACCTTCCATTAATTGATCATTATCATTCTTAGAAAAATGATTGTCAATCATATCAGTAGAAATAATAATATCACTATGAATTTGTTTTAGTCGATAACTCAACGCCGACGGGTGAAGATATTTAATCAGAATTTCTGGAGGTTTTCCTTGAAAATGACTAGAAAAAAAACCATGTTGCCAACCTTCTAATAGTTTACAAGTTAAATAGCTACCCTGATCATTTTTTTCCCATTGCCACGGTGAAGAATTAGCTGTGTTAATCATAATTTTAATTCTTTTAAAAAACTTTTTTATAAATATAACAAGACTATGAGAGTTGTAAAAAAATAATAAATTAACTTATCAGAAAATTGAAGGATAGAAGGCAACAATTCTGACAAATAATTTAAAATTTCTATATATTTTAAGCGACTTTTATCTATCAAGTTATTACTTTAAAGTTTGGGATTATGAATTTAAGATTTGTTGTTTCTCATGTTTAAGATTAAACAAAATAAATTATAACATTAACAAGAGTTATAAAATTTCTTCTTCTCTAAAATAGATTAAATTTTCTTTAACAAAACAACGTTATCTCTACTATCAATAATGTCGTAAGTTTTTTCTAATGTCACATTATTAATTAAGCTATTAATTGCTTCTAGCCAACCTTTTTCTTTATCAAAAATTATTCCATAACGTTGTAATTCCCATAAATCAGCGATAATGAAATCTACTTTTTCCGCTTCTTTATTATCATTACGAAATTCAATTATTGGTAAACGAATTATTGCCCGACGACTAGAAAGATGTGCAATGATATTATTGGTTGCACTCACACTCGCATCATCAGGAATTTGTGCTAAAAGTTGATAAATATTAGCTGAATGTTGCCATTGACGAGGTAAAGAAACATAAACTAAAGGTTGAAAAGAATCTGGTAAAATAAAATAAAACACTCTACTTAATTCTGTGGCACTAGAGATAAAAGTAAGAAGTAAAGAAATCACAATACAAGACACCCAAAAACGTTTAAATTTTAGCGTTAATTTTCTAGGATTAAGTTTAGTAATATTTTGTTGAAAATTATTAAAACTTTGTCCTCCCCACCATAAAATTGCACCATAAAATAATCCGGGAGTTACCATCATAGCATAACGAATATTAAGAGATAAAACTGATTTTCCTTGCCCTAATAATGGAGTTAATAAAGGAAAAATTGAGATTATCCACGCACTAGGAGAAACCGCAGGAATCAAGGCTAAAGATAACCATTGCCCGAATAAATATTCTATAGTTTTGCCTATAGGTGAAATTAATTCCCATATAACTAACCAAGGTTGAGTTATCATTCCCCAAATTACTGCTAAAGTTGACGGATTTTCTCCTTTGATATATTGTCCAAATTTATCTACCATAAGTCTTTTACCAACATCTTGGGTAAATTGAGGCATAATTATGTTAGTTATAAACAGCATATAAACTAAAGAAATTAGACAAATTAATACACCTTGACGAGGATAACGTTTACTAGCAATTAAATAAACTCCAATACCAAATAAATTTAATCCTGCTTCTTGTCTAACACTTAAAATTAACACAGAAAAAAGACTAAATAACCACCAATTTTTTTTTTCAAGACTTAATAATAAACTAAAAACTAATATAGGTAACTGTGATATATTATCAAAATTAGAAAGAGTTGGTACTAAAATTGCGATGGCACTATAAAAGCTAATCACTATTAATATAGAAATAAAATGTTCAACATATTCTCTCGCTAAAAAATATAAAATAATTCCTGCACCAGTAATTAAAATACTTTGAATAATAACCAAAGTAGCAGGAGAAGGAAATAAAAAATAAATAGGTAATAATAGAAGTAAATTAGGGGTAAAATGATGTCCTAAATAACTATCAAAAACTCGTGGTATTTCTTCTCCACTTGTGACATGAGTTGAAATAGCAGATGCTAAAGAACTATGATAGAAATTTCCGTGTAAATTATTCCAAAAAACTTGATTAAAAATACCGTGATCATAAGAAGCGAAAAAACTATAATAACGATTAAGTCCTAATAATAAAGTTATCAATAAATATAATCCACTAACAACAATTATTGAAGATATTTCAGTTTTTTTGATTTGATTTTGCATTAAATGTGTAAATTTTTCGTTTATGATATATTAAGGCTTAATTATACGTTGGTAAATTCCTTCAAAATTTTAAGATATGACAAACCAGCCAGACAGAATTATTATATTTGATACCACATTGCGTGACGGTGAGCAATCTCCGGGCGCCAGTTTAAATGTAGATGAAAAACTAAATATTGCTCGTGCTTTAGCTAAATTAGGGGTTGATATTATTGAAGCAGGTTTTCCCCATGCCAGTCAAGGAGATTTTTATGCGGTGCAACGTATCGCTGAAACTGTAGGCACAGAACATGGCCCGACAATCTGCGGTTTAGCCCGTGCAACCCTAAAAGACATCAAAAGTGCTGGAGAAGCCCTAAAACCAGCTTTTAAAAGCCGAATCCATACATTTTTGGCAACCTCTGATATACATTTAAAATATAAACTAAAAAAAACTCGTGCTGATGTTTTAGCTATTGTGCCTGAAATGGTTGCTTATGCTAAAACTTTCACTGATGATGTAGAATTTTCCCCCGAAGATGCTGGACGTAGTGATCCTGAATTTCTTTATCAAGTTTTAGAATTGGCGATCGCAGCAGGAGCAACAACCGTTAATATACCAGATACAGTGGGTTATACTACTCCTAGCGAATACGGTGCAATCATTAAAGGAATCAAGGATAACGTACCTAATATTGACAAAGCTATTATATCTGTTCACGGTCATAATGACTTAGGTTTGGCAGTGGCTAACTTCCTTGAAGCTGTGAAAAATGGAGCAAGACAGTTAGAATGTACTATTAATGGTATCGGTGAAAGAGCAGGAAATGCAGCCTTAGAAGAATTAGTCATGGCACTTCATGTACGTCGTCAATATTTTAACCCATTCTTGGGTAGAGATGTTAATTCCACTGAACCTTTAACTAATATAGATACTAAACAGATTTATAAAACTTCTCGTTTAGTGTCAAGTTTGACGGGCATGATAGTACAACCCAATAAAGCCATTGTTGGTGCGAATGCTTTTGCCCATGAATCGGGAATCCATCAAGACGGTGTCTTGAAAAACCGCCTCACCTATGAGATTATGGACGCAGAATCTATTGGTTTAACCACCAATCAAATCGTATTAGGTAAACTTTCAGGACGTAACGCATTTCGTACCCGTCTGGTAGAGTTAGGATTTGAATTATCAGAAGATGACTTAAATAAAGCCTTTTTGCGTTTTAAAGAAGTAGCTGATAAAAAACGGGAAATTACTGACTGGGATTTAGAAGCTATCGTCAATGATGAAATTCAACAACCTCCTGAACTTTTTCGCCTTGAATTAGTACAAGTTTCTTGTGGTGATCATTCTTCTCCTACTGCTACCATTACCATTCGTAACCCTCAAGGGGAAGAATTAAGCGATGCTTCTATTGGTACAGGTCCTGTAGATGCGATATACAAAGCGATTAACCGTGTAGTAAATATTCCTAACGAGTTGATTGAGTATTCCGTAAAATCCGTCACCGCAGGAATTGACGCTATGGGTGAGGTAACAATTCGCTTGAAACACGAAAATAAAACCTACTCAGGTTATGCCGCTAATACTGACGTAATTGTAGCGTCTGCTCGTGCTTATATCAGTGCTTTAAATCGTCTTTATGCTGCCATTGAAGCTAAAAAAGAAACTGATTTAATTACAGTTAATAATTAATAAAATTATTTGATATTTAGGGTGGGCAATGCTCACCTTTTTAGTTTATTTTTCATGTTCATTTTCAATATTTTTACTTTTCAAAGTATAGTAAGTATTAGTATTAATATTGATGTTTAAATCTTCTAAATTATTACCTAATTCTTCTTGAATTGCCTTCGTTAAAGTTATGGGAAAATCTATATTAATATTCTTCTCATTAACTAATTTTACTAACTGTTGTAAATCAGTTTTAATAGTTTTTTTTGTGATAGAATTAACTTTAAAATATTCGTTTTCTTTGATATGATTATCAATCATAATTTCTTTTATTTGCTCTTTTAAATAATTTATTTCTGAGTCTAATAATAACCATTTTTCTTCAATTATTTTATATCTTTTATTTAAAAATTCTAAATCAATATTCTTTTTATTTTCCTTAATTTTATCTTCTAATGCTGATAATTTATGATAAATTTGAGCTAAATAAACACAGTCCATTTTTGCATATTCTAACTGAATTTTCCTTAAGGGGCGAATACCCCAATTGCTACCTTGTTCTTCTTTACTTAAGCCTTTAAAATCTGTCAAATATTCTGTTAAACTCTTTAAAGTATAACTTTTTACTGGTAATAAATAATAAGGAATTTTTTTTGCTAATTCTAAAGTGCAACAAATATTTTTAGCGGTGGTTTTACCTAATAATCTCAAGTCATATTTAGCATTATGAAACACTTTTTTGATTGACTCATTTATCATAATATTTTTAATAAAAAAGTCTATTAAATCCTGCTTATCTAACACATCTAACATATAAGTACGTTCTCCATCAAGATTATGAGGATAAGCTAACACTTGAATTAAAGATAAACGAGGTTTTTTTGTGGCATAATCAGCCACTTCCGTATCTAGCCAAAGAATATCAGTTTCTGTTAAGTCGAGAATAGCATTTTTAATGTCATCGAAATCTGTTAAATAAATCATAATTTAATTAAAAATTTTAGTTATTTTTATAGTAATTCATCTTGCTAATATTAAAAGTTGTTGAATTTTTTATAGAAAAAACTAAGGTAAATTGAACAGATTAATAACTTATAAATTTCCTATTTTTTATTACCAGAGACGACGTTTTCCATCAGGAAAAATGGTATTCCAATTAGTTTCGACTTCTTCTAATTGTTCTTCTGAAATATTTGCTTTACTTAAATTAGCACCACAAAAATTAGCACCTTTAACATTAGCACCTTCTAAATTTGCCCTTCCTAAATCAGCTTCCCTAAAGTCTGTATTCTGTAAATCTGCTTTGACAAAATGAACTTTACGAAGATTTGCCTTTCCAAACTTAGCTTTACTGACATTCGCATTATAAAAATTAGCATTAGTTAAATTCGTTTCTTCAAAATTCGCCTCCGTTAATAAACAATGACGAAAATTAATATCAGGAATATTTCCTTGACTAAAATTAAATTGATGAAAATTTTGCTTACTAAAATCTGTTCTACCTTGAGCATAAGCAGTTATGATAGTTTCAGGTGTAACTTGAACTAAATACTTACTTTTCCCCTGACGAGATTTTCTCGCTCGAATTGCCATAGCTAAACGAGAAGTAGCAGAAACATGAGTATTTTCAATACTATTCTCTGGCACAGGTAAAATAGTTGGAGAAGATTTAACACCATTAGATAAACTTTTTTCTAATTCTTGCTCATAAGGCACCATTTCTAAATCATTAATCACCTCTTCAGCGGATTTATAACGATTACGAACATCTACCTCTAGCATCTTACGCAAAACTTTAGCAAAACCGTCACTAACCTTAACTTCTTTTTCCCATAAAAGTTCTCCTGTTAACTCATTACAAGGTATATCTTTCGGTGATTTCGCCGTCATTAAATATAAACAAGTTGAAGCTAGAGCATAAATATCACTACCATACACAGGACGCATGGCTAATTGTTCAGGAGGTGCAAAACCCATTGTACCTACAGCAAACTGAGTAAAGGCTGTTTGACCATAGTTTTTCGCTAATTGTGTATTAACTTGATCTTTCACCGCTCCAAAATCGATTAAAACTAATTTCTCATCCTGTTCTCGACGAATAATATTAGCAGGTTTTATATCACGATGAATCATCTTAATAGAATGAATATATTTTAGTACTTCCAATATTTCTTTTAAAAATGTCTTCGCTTGAACTTCATCGAAAATACCATTTTGCTTAACTTCTTGTTGTAAATTTTTTCCCTTAACTAAACTTTGAACTAAATAAAAATGTAAATTATCTTCAAAATAGTCTAATAATCTAGGAATTTGAGGATGATCAATTTTTCCTAAAGTTTTTGCCTCTCTCTGAAATAAATCTAATGCCATCTGAAAAGTTTCGGGATCTTTTGTATTCGGACGTAGCTGTTTAACAACACAAAAAGGATTACCCGGCAAAGATAAATCAACACCCAAAAAAGTTGTCCCAAATCCACCTTTGCCAATTTTTTTTATAATGCGATAACGATTATGCAAGATCAAACTTGAGCCACAACATTGACACACCTTTTCATTTGGGTTGTTTTGTGGTTCAGAACAATCAGGATTTAGGCAATAACTTAAAATCATTCAGCCCTTTCAATATTGCGTTATTGAATTAGTATAGCGATTTTTATAATCACATTCAATTCTCATTAAATCACAAAAAAGGGCTAACCAACCTAAATTGATTAACCCTAAAAATTGGGAACATACTTTTAGAAAATAAATCTTCCTATTTAAGAACTAACTTCACGTTAGCGTTTTGTAATCCCCGTTGTTTTACGTCACTTAAGGTTTTATTAACCGCATATTTTTGGTTAATGGAGTTAATTAACTCAGTTTGATTGTGTTTTTTAGCAACACCCCAGAGATCAGCGATTAAGTCAAAGCTGCCATCGGCATTACGAGACCAACCGAGATCGTATTCTCCTTCCAAAGTAGCTACAATATCAGCACGAAGACGTTGACCATTATAACCACGAACATCCGCATCAGTTTTGACATTGATACCAAGATCTCGTAACGAACTGGTTAAAATTTCAGCATCACTGATTTTGGTGCGTAAAGTACTAAAATGAGACATTGGAATTTCCTCCTAAGAGATTAAAGACAACTTTTTATTTTAAGATTGCACATAAAGTGCTTTAGATTAAACTGTTAGCAATGAAGCTAACCTTTCTTTCGATAATGAGAGAAAGACTGTTAAAATGACCCTCGTTGATATTCCACAACGGAGGTTGAAGCAGGTCTGGCTCTTTTATTAGCCCAATCCCGTAGCGCGGTGACCTGTTCTGTCATAGTTCGAGACAGAGGTAATGTAGATTTGACAGCGGCAATAATATCTAACTGTGTAAACTCTCGCTCTCCTGCAAAAGCCTCGTACATAGCAGCTACAATTGCTTGTTCAATCTCTGCCCCAGAAAAACCTTCTGATACCTTGGCTAATTGTTCCAAGTCAAAACGACCAATATCGGAACGACGTTTCCCAAGATGAATTTTAAAAATAGCTTCCCGTTCTTGATGACTAGGTAAATCCACGAAAAAGATTTCATCAAAACGCCCCTTGCGTAAAAACTCACTGGGTAATTTTTCAATACGGTTAGCCGTTGCCATGACAAACACAGGAGATTTTTTCTCTTGCATCCATGTCAAAAATGAACCAAAAATACGACTAGATGTTCCCCCATCGGAATCACCAGATCCAGCCCCTCCTGCGAAAGCCTTATCTAATTCATCGATAAATAATATCGCAGGAGAAATAGATTCCGCCGTTTTTAAAGCACTACGCAGATTAGCCTCTGATTTACCTACCGTTGAGCCGTCATAAACTCTACCCATATCTAACCTTAGTAAGGGTAAACCCCATAATTTAGAAGTGGTTTTGGCAATTAAAGATTTTCCACAACCGGGTACTCCCAAAATAAGCATTCCTTTAGGTTGAGGTAAACCATAAGCTCTAGCTTTTTCCGTGAATGCTTCTGAACGTTGAGTTAACCAGTGTTTTAGTTCTTCTAAACCCCCCACTGCATTAATGGTTTCATCTTCTTCAATATAGTCAAGGATACCGTTACGCCGAATTAGTTGTTTTTTCTCAGAAAGCACGATTTCAACTTCATTTTCTGTTAACTGTCCTGCTTTAATCTGAGCTTTACGATATACTTTTTCCGCCTCGTCTATGGTTAAACCAAGGGCGGCTCTGCGTAATTTTTCTTTGACTTCTGGATGAAGTTGTTTTTCCCTACTATGTTTTAAAGCTCTTTCCAAAACTTGGTCTAATTCATGAGCTTGAGGTAAAGGAAAATCTAACACCACTAAATCTTTTTCTAGCTCTAAAGGTGTTTGCTGATAAGGTGACATTAACACAATTATTTTATCTGTCCCCTTAAAACTAGCAATGGCATCTCTTAGCCATCTTGTTACTGGAGGAGATTCTAAATAAGGGTGTAAGTCCTTGAAGATGTAAATCCCCGCTTCTTTTTGCCTAATAACCCACTCAATAGCTGCTTCAGGAGAAACAGTGTTATGCTGTACAGGAGAACCCTGTTGACCACATTCAACGATACCACGAGTTACTGTCCATACAAATACCCGACGAGATCCCTGAGTTGGTAGTTCATTCACTATTGTTGCAATGGCTTCCTCTGCTCGTTCTTCTTCCGAAGTTACTAAGTAAATCAGGGGATATTGAGCTTTGATGAGAATGTTTAACTCTTCTTTCATGGGAGCAACCTCTGTTTTGATTCGGCAGTTACTTTAATCGCTGACATTTGTGTCATTAGTTAGCAGGGGATTAATTCTTCTTGTCCTTCTGTGTCTGTACCGATTTCTGTGGTTTCTCCGATTAACGGAAACTCTTCGTCAACAACATTTGGTTGATTTTTGAGAGAAATCATGTCTCCGTCACGCATTACCATAGCGGCATTACATTCGGGGCAAACGTGAACTTGATGAGTTTTTCCGTAACTCGCTTCTAATTCCTCTACTGTTTCGGGGTGTTTTAAGTAGAAACTAATTGCTCTCTCTACTAATGCTGACATAGAATCAGTGTCAATAGCTGCTTTTACTTTTAACTGTCGATGCAGTGTTGGTGGAATATAAAGCGTAACTTTTTGCTTGTCTTGCATATTCGCTTTTATTTGATATGCCTAGGTGCGATATAAATTAATTTAACTTTTTTTTTTCAAACTGTCAAGCTGTTATCCCGTTTTAATGGCAATATTGTTACAAAACTTAATAATTACTTTTTAAAAATACTTCAGTAAACGATAAAAAACCTTGTCAAATAAAGATTTAAGAGTAATGGTTAAGGAAAATTTGTTCACTAAAAATAATTAAATTAAGCCTAGATAATTCCTGAAAATCAATTTGACTAATGTTTAAATCAATTATTACTATTATCTTCTCTTTTCCTAGCATCAGAGAAAATTTTATCGTTCACTGAGGCGGTTTGTGGGCATTGCCCACCCTACATTTAAGAGTAATTTTTATAACAGTAAGAATCTTTCAAGAATTATTCATGCTCTATATATCTAATAGTCTCGTTTTTCAATACAGTTTCTGATCTCATTAAGATCCATATATCTGTCTGTTGCGTTTCGTAATTCTCTAGCAATCATGCCATCGGTAGAAACAACAGTAATATGAGTGTTTTTTGACCTTAATAATTCTATGGCTCTTTCAAAGTCTCCATCACCGCTAAATAAAACCACTCTATCGTATTGGTCAACGGTATTAAACATATCTACTACTATTTCAATATCTAAGTTGGCTTTTTGAGAGAATCGCCCTGAACTATCATCGTAATATTCTTTAAGGATTTTCGTGCGTACGGTATAACCTAGACTAATTAAAGCATCTCGAAAACCTCTTTGATCTTGAGAGTCTTTTAATCCTGTGTACCAAAAAGCATTAATTAACATAAATCCTGATTCTTCTGAAAAATAGTCAATTACTTTTCTAGGATCGAAAAACCAGCCATTTTTTTGTTGTGCATAAAACATATTATTTCCATCAACAAATATGGAAATTCTATCTCTTAATCGATGGGAATTTATTTGATGATTATTATGGTAACTATGATGATTATTGTGATTAATTTCGGTGGTTGATGTGATTATTGTTGTGGAATTAACTTGAAATTCTGGGTTATATTCAGGACGTGGAATAAGTTGTGGTTTCTGATTTAATGGATTATTCTCATTATTCTCTCCATGAAAATTTGTTTCTGTATTAATTTCTGATTTAAGTTCTAAATACTTTTTCCCTAGGCTAAAATTGCCATTATTTAGTTCAAAATTTTCCATATAAATAAGGTTTAATTTAATAATTTAAAAATAAAAATAAAATGAAATATTTTAATATATATAACTATGATTATATTCTATACTAATTCAATAAAATTAGTCTAATTTTCTAATATAAAAGTTGTTTTTAACTATAATTATTTTAATCATTTCGTAGTAAAATATACTGTTAAATTTATACTTATAGATATTATTTTAATCTAGCTATAGCATTCTTACTATGTGAGATTTTTTTTACAGATGTTAGCTATTAGTTATTCGCTTTCAGTCTTTAATTGTTAGATTACAGATATAGTAAAATTGACAGATTTATTTTTTAATCTTTAATTATTTGCAAATGATTTAAACATTGCTATATTTTCTTACATAAAAGTTTTATCAGCAAAAATCGCATTAGTACAATAATTTAATATAAGAATTGAAAATTATCTGAAATTTTTATTAATAACTCAAATCGAACAAATAATTAATTAGTAAGAACACCAATCACTCCAACCTCCAGAATATAATTTACACTGACAAAGATTAATCGTTTTTAATGCCAAAATATCTACACAAGCAGTTACTCCTGACCCACAATAGACTATTATTTCTGGATAATTTTGATATGGTTGCCAAATAGCTTTTAATTCCTCTACTGATTTAAGTTTTCCTTCCTCTGTAGTCATTTCTTGCCAAAAAATGTTTTGAGCGGATGGAATACTCCCAGCTACAGGATCTATGGGTTCGACTTCTCCTCGATAGCGATCGCCACTTCTAGCGTCAATAATAACGGTAGAGTCTGAATTTAGAGCTTGTTTAACGTAATCGATATTTACAAGCCAATCTTGTTGTGCTTGAGGAGAAAAATAACCTTGAGAAAGAGTAGGAGTAATATTTGTAACGGGATAATTAAGTTGTTGCCATTGTTGCCAACCGCCATCAAGGACAAAAACTTGATTATGACCTAGATAACGTAAAAGCCACCATAAACGGGCTGAAAAGGCAAAACGAGAGGAATCATAAATAACAACGGTGGTTTGGTTTTGGATAATACCAATTTGTGCTAATTTATCGGCAAAAACTTGATTGTCGGGTAAAGGATGACGACCTCCATGGGGTTGAATAGGACTAGAAAAATCTTGATTTAAGTGAAAATAATAAGCATTTTCAATATGGCTATGATTATATTGTTGATAACCCCAATCACTTTCTGATAAAAGAAAACGACAGTCAATAATTTTAACTTGAGGATTATCGAGATTATCTTTGAGCCATTGTGCCGAGACGGTAGTCTTAGTGTGACCCATTGTTTGTAATAAAAATTAAATAAAAACTAAATATAAAATAAATAAAAATATATTTACATAGTAATGAATTTTAACAGTCAAGAACCCTTTATAGGGAAACTAATCTTGTATTATTATATATCATAAGCAATATTTCTATTGCGTATTACCATCCGTGAGGGATAAAATTATCGGTGAAAGGGAAGTTAGGAGTAAAACGAAGATTATATAAATAAAAAAGAAATTAAAATTAATACAGACTTCAATTATATTTAGAGTACGATACAAAAAAAGAATCATAAAAGATTTTATCAAGTGTCTAGTGGGCTTTTGACTTGAAAAGATATATATATTAATTTAAAAATATAAAACAGATACATTTGTGTTGTTTTTTCTGTTTTCGTTTATTTAGATTTATTTATAATTCACTCTTTTATTTGTTTCGGTTTAATTTCCTGTTATTATTACACAATAACTTACGATAAGTAAAGAAATATTAAGCAATTTTGTTCACTAATACCCTTTTATCTCAATTAACAACTTCCATTGTACCCCTGAGAGATAATTTTCTTAATTTACTCTCTAGTTGGTGGTGGGAAAAACAAAAGCGTCAAAATATACTCGTTTTTTTCGCTTCGGCTTTTTTAGTTTCTATTCCTGTATTTTTTCAAGCACCTTTGGTAAGGATTTTTCCTTGGCTTAGTCTTCTTTTAACCCTTTTTTGGTTTGGGCTTAGTTTTTACGCTCAACGTCAACCTCACAGCTATCTTTGGGGTGATATTCTCTGGGGTTTTAGTTGGAGTTGGCTTTGTGGTTCAATTTATTGGGGGTGGTTACGGTATAATCCAGCTATTCATATCCCCATTGAAGCCATTGGTTTACCTTTTGCTTTGTGGTGTTTATCAAAAGGTTGGAGTAAGATTGGTAACTATTTTTATCTCGGTTCATTGCTGGGTACTGCTATTACTGACTTATACTTTTATATAGTAGGATTAATCCCCTATTGGCAAGAAATCATGGTTACTAACCCGACTTTAGTTAAACCTATCTTACAAGGGGCTATCGCTCAAGTGCAAACTGTTTGGGGAATTAGTTGGGCTGTACTATTAGCTAATGTTCTACTAGGAATTAGTTTATACGCTTTAGTTAAAAAAGAAACTCACTATATTGCTTTTGCGGGGGCGGTTTTAGCAACTATTTTTACTGATGCTTTATTCTTGATTGTTGCTTATGTGAGCAGTATTTCTGTTTGAGGTATCAATAAAGTTTAGACTCTTTTTGAGGAAAGAAAATTTTTTCTGTATTTTTACGGTTACTTAATAGATAATTTTTGTTGTGATGTCAAATTAAATACAATTTTTCACAAAATATTACGAAAATTTTTACTTTGAAGTTTTTGTTAACAAATAATACTGAATAATTACGTAAACTTCTTAACATAAATTTACAATAAAATCAGTAATTTTAACGAGATAATATTTTAAAAAGATAGTTAGAGTAATACTATCACAAGAATAAGTCAATAATGAGTAAAGCAATGAAATTTTGTATTAAGTGTAAAGGTACAGGAAAGATTTTAGAAAAGAGACTCTCTGATTATATCAACTCTTTTGATTACTATCTTGCTCCATGTCCTAATTGTCAACCAGATAGTGAAGGAAAATCCCAATACAATTCTGTTAAAGATAGATATTTTAGCTAAATGATAATTAACACAATATCCTCCATCACAGTAAT
Source organism: Geminocystis sp. (assembly GCF_041753295.1). NCBI lineage: Bacteria > Bacillati > Cyanobacteriota > Cyanophyceae > Chroococcales > Geminocystaceae > Geminocystis > Geminocystis sp. The sequence goes on along the minus strand of NZ_JBGSUU010000106.1, from coordinate 75,706 downwards.
TTGAGTAAGATGGAGTATCAAATTATTACTATAAGTATTAAAGCATTTAGGGATATATTTTGAAACTAATAACAATAACTAATAATTTTTGCCACCTCTTGTATGAGTGTCTTTGAGAAAGTAAACATAGGATTAATTTTGCCTACTTAACTATAATCGATTAATGTCCTTATTTGAACCAATGACAACCATCGACAACCCTTTTGTTAATACATAGTTTGGAGGGGGATTAATTATAAATTTATCATCATTACCCACCGCTAAAACATTTAAACCATAATGACTACGCAACTTCACCTCAGCTAAAGTTTTATTGTCAAATTCAGGAGGAATAGATACTTCTACTATGCTATTATCAGGATCTAATTCAAAACGATCAAGGATTCCCGGTTTAGTAAGAGTATAAGCTAATTCGCACCCTGCTTCATGTTCAGGATAAACAACTAAATCAGCACCTACTTTTTTTAATAATTTACCGTGGGTTTCCGATGATGCTTTAGCAACAATATATTTGACTCCCCCTTCTTTAACATTTAGGGTAGTAACAATGCTTTCTTCTAAATAGTTACCGATAGCGATGATAACGGTATCTAATTCTAAAATTCCTGCTTCTTTTAAGGCACTAAGTTCGGTACAATCAAGACGAATAGCACTCGTAGCTATTTTATCGGTTAAGGCTTGGGCAACTAATTTCTCATCAACATCTGCACCTAAGACATCATAACCCATGTTATGCAAAGTTTGAGATACGGCTCTGCCAAATCTACCTAAACCGATGACGGCAAATTGACGACTTTCTTTCCTGAGATTATTTAAAAATTTGATGGAAGAAAGATCTAAACTAAATATATTCTTAAATCTTTGATTGCTATTACTATTACTGATATTAGACGTTGATTTATTGTTGATGCCCATAAAATTTTAACCTACTAACAGATTTTCTTCAGGATACTCGATACGACTAGGTTTAGGATCTCCTACAATAGCTGCCATAAATAATAATACTCCTACTCGTCCTAAATACATGGTAAAAACTAATGCTAATTTTGCCAATGTTGATAAACTAGCGGTGATACCTGTAGATAAGCCAACGGTAGCAAAGGCAGAAACTACTTCAAATAAAATATCAAGGAAAGAGAAATCTGGATGAATTAACGAAATTGTTAGAGTAATTGTTACTACTGTTATCATTGAACCAAAAACTACCGCCATTGCTTTTAAAATTAAAGATACTGGTACTTCTCTTTTATGTAAAATTACCGCCTCTTTACCTCGTAATACGGCTCTAGTGCTATTCATCAAGATGCTTAAAGTCGTAGTTTTTATACCTCCACCAGTACCACTTGGACTTGCACCAATAAACATTAAACCAATAGAAATAAATAAACCAGCAGTAGTCATTTTACTAATATCAATGGAATTGAAACCAGCAGTTCGTGTAGTTACAGATTGAAACCAAGATGCGATAATTCTATCGGATAAAGATAAGGAAGCAAAAGTCTCATTATTATGAAATTCCGTTAGGAAAAATGCTGTTGTACCGAATAATAATAAAACAATAGTGGTGGTAATAACAACTTTAAAGTTAAGAGAAAAATCTTGTATGTGTTTTTTATTATTTTTAATTTTCTCTATCACCCAAAAAGAAAATTCAATGATGACTTGATAACCAATACCCCCCAAAATAATTAAAAAGGTAATGACTAAATTGACAACCACAGAAGTTTTATAACCAATAAGACTATCTACAAATAGACTAAATCCTGCGTTATTCCATGCGCTAATAGTATGAAAAATGGCTAACCATAATCCTTGTTTCATACCATAATCATTAGTAAATACGGGAAATAAGAACATTATTGCTATCAATTCCAAGATAAATGTCGTAGCAAAGACTGAGATGACTAAATTGCGACTTCCTTGAAGAAATGGACGATCAAATGATTCGTTTATAGCGATTTTTTGTCTAAAATCAAACTTTTTGCCAATCAATAGTATTAAAAAGGTGGTGGTAATCATATAACCTAAGCCACCTATTTGAATAAGACAAGTAATAAATAATTCCCCCCAAAAAGAAAAATAAGTACCTGTATCAACTACGATTAAGCCTGTTACACATACGGCGGATGTTGAAGTGAATAAGGCAGTAATAAAACCTCCCCATTCTCCTGTTTCTGTAGAAAAAGGCATCATTAATAATAATGTACCTAATAAAATTACAGCAATAAAACCTAGACAAATTGTTCTCGCAATAGTCATATTAATAATTAACAGTTAATAATTGACAATGAAAAAAGGCAAAGGGTAAAAATAAATTAAGCATTTTTTCCTCTTCTCCCCTTTTCCTCTTCTCCCCTTCTCCTCTTCTCCTCTTCTAATTATTTAAGGCTTGAATAACTGAATCATGAATTAAGCCGTTACTAACTACCACTCCTCGATTATCATTCATTTTACTGGCAGTAGCAAAATCAAGGGGTTTTCCATACATATCAGTAACTTTTCCTCCAGCTTCTTCCACGACAATGGCCCCAGCAGCGTGATCCCAAATGTTCTCTCTATAATTCGGATATTTAGGGGAAGGTAATCTCAAATATAAAGCGGCTTCTCCTGCTGCGACAATACCATATTTAGCTTGGGAATCTACTCTCACCGAATCAGTGGTTATACCTACTTTTTTGGCGATCGCATTTTGTTGAATTTGATCACCGTGATTGGCTTCAACGCTTTCTACAAAACGAAAACGACTAATATCATCATTACTAACTACCTGTAATTTGGTTATGTCACCTCCAGATAGAGACATTTTATAACTACCTTCTCCTTTAACAGCGACAAAAATAAATCCTGTATCACCACTATCTAAGGTTAACGCAGGACAACCTAAAATACCTAATTTTACCTCTCCATCTTCAATTAAAGCTAAAGCAACCGCATATTGATCTTGACGTAAAAACCCTTTTGTGCCATCAATAGGATCTAAAGTCCAAAAACGATGACTAACAGTACCATTACCATAATCTATCCAATCTAAAACCTGATCAACTTTAGCAGAAGGGATAATTTCTTGTACATAAGTAGTTATTTTTTTGATGGTATCTTGAGAAGTTTCTTGTCGTAACTCCTTGGAATCTTCCTCCCCAACGATGGGAATATCGGGGAAAACTTCTTTTAATACTTTACAAATTATAGCTTGAGAACCAAAATCAGCAACAGTAACAGGGCTTTTATCTTGTTTTTCCAAAGCTGGAGGAATGTCTTTGCGCACTTGTTGACATAATTTAGCAGCCTTTATTACCGCAGAAATAGCCGTTTCTTTTTCTAATTGATAAGCCATAGATTTTTATAATTGATGAATAATACTTCATTATCAATGATTAACCAATTTTTGACTATAGCCATAGAGAAATATTTATTTTTTTGCTAAATTATGATTATGGACTTAAAAACATCTTCAAATATTTCTGTTTAATAAAAATCTTAGAATCTTATCTATAAATTAATCAAATAAGAGCAAACCTTTTATAGTATAATTGTTATAGTTATTCGTCAAATATTGGTATAGTAGAATCATTTATTAAGTGAAATAATTTTTTTGATTCATTATCTTGATAAGATTTTGATAATTAATTATTGGTTTAATTAATGTCTTTATATTAACTCACGTAAAAATTTATTTATTAAGTCATCATTAAATATGAATTATATTTTACTATTTTCAGTTATTATAGTTTTTCTTATATTAATAAACTTTATTTTTATTCTTCAGATTAATAAACTTAGAAAAATTAACTGTAATTTAATTACCGAAAAAAATACTTATAAACATTATCTATCAAATTATCAAGAGAAAGAGTATCAAACTATAAATGAAAATAAGTATGATGTAGCTTTATTAAAAGCTCAAAATGTCATGATTAATTCTCTTGATATACAAAATATTTATCAAGAAATAACGAAAATAGTTAGTGAAACATTAAATATTCAGTTTAGCTATTTATTAGAATGTATTCCCGATGAAAAAAAATGATTTTAAGGGGTGGAAAAGGATGGAAAGAGAATAAAATTAATAATTATGAAATTGAAGAATTAAGCGATGAATTAATAGAATATTTAAAAACAGATGATGATTTATTAATTGACAATCAAAAATTGTTAAATCTGAAGATAAATTCACTAATAATAAACACAGGAAAGTCTTTTCAATCTGAAATTAATTTTAAAATAATTAATCCTCTGAATAATCAAATAAAAGCTATCTTAGGATTTATATTAGAAGAAAATAATAATTTTAATACTCAAGAAATACAGTTTATAGAATCGATATTAAAACTAATAGAAGAAAGTATCAAAAAAACATCCCAACTAGAGAAATTAAGTATTTTAGAAAGAAGTATCGATAGCAGTACAAATGGCTTAATTATTACGGATGCAAGAAAAGGTAATATTATTATTTATGTAAATACTAGATTTGAAAAAATTACAGGATATTCTAGTAAAGAAGTATTAGGGAAAAATTGTCGGTTTTTACAAGGAGAAATGACAGATAAAAAAGAAATTGATAAGTTAAGACAAGCTATTGCACAAAAATATGAAACTAGAGTTATTTTATCTAATTATCGTAAAAATGGTGAGTTATTTTGGAATGAAATTCACATTTCTCCTATTTATAATAACAAAGGAGAAGTTACCCATTTTTTAGGCATACAAAATGACATTACAGAAAAGCATATTGCACAAGAAAATTTATTAAAGAAAACTCAAGAATTAGAATCTTTTAATAATCAATTAAGTTGGATAAATGAACTTAATAATATTAATTATGATAATATTTATAATCCTCTTAACTATTATTTAGAAAAAATTAGTCCTATTCTAAATCTTAATTTAGCTATAATTACGGAGGTTTTTCCCGATGATTATAATGTCATTGCGTCCTATAATAACTTACCAGATTTTAATATATCATGGGAGGATAACTATTTAATCAACTCATTAAATAAAGAAATATTTATTGAAGGTAAAACAACTTATCATAACAAATTTAATAATAATACTCAATTAAATCAATTATTAAATCAACCATTATTTTTAGATTCTAATATTAATTGTTATATAGGTAGCCCTATTTTTATTAATGAAAATATTTATGGAGTTATTCACTTTTTTAGTATTCAAGAATTAGAATTTAATTCCACTTATCAAGATACAGTAATTCAATTTATTAATCAAGCTATAGCAAGAATTATTTTAAAAGAAGAAACAGACTTAGAAAAACAACAAATTAATATTGCCTTACAAGAAAGTCAAGAAAGACTAAATAATATGCTTTTTTCTTTAGAAGATGTTATTTGGTCAATTCATCCCCATACATTACAATTAATTTACATAAATCCTGCTGCAGAGGTATTATTTAATTGTCCATTATCTAATTTTTTCCAAAAAAGAGCATATTGGTTAGAATTAGTACATCCACAACAAAAGCAACAAATTAAAGAAATTTATTCTAACTTATTGAATATTTCATTATTAGGAGATAACCAGAAATCTCACGATATAGATTATCGAATATTATTAGCCAATGGAGAAGAAAAATATATCAGAGATAGAGCGCATATTGTTTATAATGAAGAAGGAAAAATAGTTAGAATTGATGGAATCATTACTGATATTACCAAGAAAACGAAAATTCAAAAAGCCTTAGAAAAGAGTGAAGAAGAGTTTCGTCTAATTTTTGAACTTGCACCTATTGGTATGATGATTACTAATTTAGAAGGAAATATTATCCAAGTAAATCATTCTTTATTTGAACTTTTAGAATATCCTTTATCAGATATAATTAACCAAAGGGAAACCTCTATTTTTCATCCTGATGATCGAGAAAAATGTGAACTATTTAAACAAAAAATTATTACAGAATATTTAGATCAAGACAGTCAAAAAATACGGTTTTTAGCTAAAAATGGTTCAGTAGTTCATACCATTGTCAACGTTACAGCTTTAAGAAATAATCGAGGAGAAATAATCCAATTTATTCAACAAATTATCGATATTTCTGAGTTAAAATTCATGGAAGAACAAATTTTTTATGATGCTTTTCATGATAAATTAACAGGTTTACCAAATCGTTTTCTTTTAATAGATAGATTAAAACAATTTTTAAATAGAAGTAGTCATTATAATCAAAATTTCTGTGCAATCTTTTTAATTGATGCTGATAATTTTAAAACAATTAATGATAGTTTAGGGCATAAAATCGGTGATGAATTATTAATCTTAGTAACCGATAAAATAGTAAATTGTGTAAGTATAAATGATACTGTTGCCAGAATTAGCGGAGATGAATTTATTGTCTTTTTACCCGATATAATCTCAGAAGAAGAAACCTATAAAATTGCCACCAATATTCTTAACTCTTGTAAATTTAATACCATTCTTCATGGGCATTCTGTATCTTGTTCTGTTAGCATTGGAATTACTTTTAGCTCATTTGGTTATGTAAAATCCGAAGAAATGATTAGAGACGCTGATTTAGCCATGTATCAAGCTAAAGAAAATGGTAGAAATTGTTACCGTGTATTTAACCCTACCATGCACAGAGATTTAGTCAAAAGATTAAGTTTAGAATCTGACTTGAGAAAAGCCTTAGAAAATGAAGAATTAGAATTATATTATCAACCGATAATAGACTTAAAAACAGGAATTATAGCAGGATTTGAAGCATTAATACGTTGGATTAGTCCTATTCATGGCTTTATTTCACCAGTAGAATTTATCCCCATTGCTGAAGAAACAGGATTAATTATTTCTTTAGGAAAGTGGATTTTAGACACCGCCGCAAAACAAATTAAAGAATGGGAAAATAAATATCCTCAATTAAAGTTATTTACTGCGGTTAATGTATCGAGTAAACAATTACTTAATCTCAATTTTTTAGCAGAATTAGACGATATTTTAGCCACCACAAAAGTTAATCCTTATCTATTAAAAATCGAAATTACCGAAACAATTTTAATGAATAATTATGATCATGCCAAGGAAATTTTAGATCAAATTCAAGAACGTAATTTAAAAATTTCTTTAGACGATTTCGGTACGGGATACTCTTCTTTAAGTTATCTTCATCATCTGCCTTTTAACACCCTTAAAATTGATCGTGCTTTTATTCAACCATTAATTCGTGTTGATCAAAAACATCCTATTGTAGAGGCTATCGTTACCTTAGCGCATAATCTTTCCCTCGATGTTGTAGCAGAAGGCGTAGAAACAACAGTACAAGAGCAAATTTTAACCAATATTAACTGTAATTATGGACAAGGATATTTATATTCAAAACCCGTCAACGCTAAAAGTGCCACGGAATTTATTGAAAAAGAGTTAGAAAAATATAATTGTCAATCTACCGTTTCATAATCTCCCGTAATAGTCTCATCTTTATCATAATCAAAATCAAAATCGTTAGGGTCTTCCGAAATTTGACTTAAACCGCTTAAAATCTCATCTTCAATACTCTTAAACTCATCATCACTATCTAAACTTTCATAAAGAGTACCTTGTTCTTCTTCATCAAAACTATTAACAATAGTAGGTTCTTGAGTTGATTGATAGGCTTGAGCGCCAATATTAACTATCATATTACGAAAATCACTCATTAATTGTTCTACTTGTGTAACAGGAATTAACGGCGATTCGATCGCTTCGTCAACTTTACGCTTATTTACCTCTATTTTATTTTTCAAATCAGAATTAATCAGATGAGGATTTTTTTCTAAAGTCAACTCATAACTATACATCAAACTATCTAATTGTTTTTTGATTTCTACCAGTTGAACTCTACGACGATCTTCATTAACAAATCTTTCCGCTTCCTGCTTCATGGTATCAATTTCCGAAGAACTTAAAGCACCAGTGTTACTAATAAGAATACTTTGTTCTTGACCAGTACCTTTATCCTTAGCAGATACTTTTAAAATACCATCCACATCAATATCAAAAGAAACCTCAATTTGAGGAATACCTCTAGGCGCGGGTGGAATACCCGTTAACAAAAACTTCCCTAAACTTTTATTATCTTTTACCATTGACCTTTCGCCCTGCAACACATGAACTTCCACAGAATTTTGTCCATCAATAGCCGTAGAAAATACTTGAGTGCGACTGGTGGGAATAGTTGTATTCCTATCAATTACTTTTGTAAAAACTTCTCCTAAAGTCTCTAATCCTAAAGATAAAGGAGTTACATCTAAAAGCAGTAAATTACGCACTTCTCCCCCTAAAACTCCACCCTGTACAGCCGCCCCTAAAGCCACCGCTTCATCGGGATTAATAGAGCGATCAATAGGGATACTTTTACCGAAATATTCTTCGATTTTTTCCGAAATAGCGGGAGTCCGAGTTGATCCACCTACTAAAACAATACGATTAATTTGTTCACGACGTAACTCAGAATCTTTTAAAGCCTGTTCCATAGGAGGAACAATCTCAGCTACTAAGTCCTGAATTAATTCCTCTAATTGTGGTCGAGATAACTCTAATTCCAGATGTTTCGGACCACTCTCATCCGCCGTAATAAAAGGTAAATTGATGGAAGTTTCTGACAAATTTGATAATTCTATTTTTGCCTTTTCCGCTGCTTCTCGCAGACGTTGAACTGCCATTTTATCTGAACGTAAATCAATGCCTTCCTGTTGTTTAAATTTATTGATCAACCAATCAACAATCACCGCATCAAAATCATCTCCTCCTAGTTGATTATTCCCAGAAGTTGAGACGACTTCAAAAATACCATTCCCTAGTTGTAACAAAGAAACATCAAAAGTTCCACCACCTAAATCGAAAACTAATACATATTGATCTTCTTCTTGTTTATCTAATCCATAAGCTAAAGCCGCCGCCGTTGGTTCATTGATAATCCGCATTACCTCTAAACCAGCGATCACTCCTGCATCTTTCGTTGCTTGTCTTTGAGCATCAGTAAAATAAGCCGGAACGGTGATCACTGCCTGAGTAACGGTTTCACCGAGAAAAGTCTCCGCATCATTTTTTAACTTCTGTAAAATCATCGAAGAAATTTCTTGGGGGGTATAACTTTTACCCTGAATATCCACCGATACCGTAGAGTCTTTTCCTTGAATACAGTTATAAGTAACTCTAGTTCTATCTTGTTGAGTTTCTTCCCACCTACGTCCGATAAAACGTTTAATACTGTAAATAGTATTTTCTGCATTTGTCACCGCTTGTCTTTTAGCTAATTGACCAACTAACCGTTGATTACCCTTGCCAAAACCAACAATACTCGGAGTTGTCCTTGATCCTTCTTGATTAGTGATGACAATGGGTTTACCGCCTTCTAAAACGGCAACGCAACTATTGGTTGTGCCTAAATCTATTCCGATTACTTTTCCCATAGCTAAAAGTGATGACGATTTACTTTATGATTGAACTTAGTTTGTGATCTCATTATACCCAGAACCTAAAACTGAGTATCTATATTTTTAGCTTTGTTTTGCTTCAGAGATATTTTCATCGGTATCCATGAATTCTGTTTCCGATTCTTCCTCTGATGGAGCCGCTACTTTTACCATAGCATGACGTAATACTATGTCATTAAGAAGATAACCTCTAACTAATTGTTCAATAACTGTACCTTCAGGATATTCCTTAGTGGGTTCTCTCAACATTGCTTCATGATAATTAGGATCAAAAAGTTCTCCTTCAGGGCGCATAGCCGACACACCAATTTTTTTCAAACTATCCACAAAGGTTTTATATACTCCTTGATAACTCTTATGAATAGTCATTTCACCATCATTAGCTGGTTTTATTTGAGTTCTAGCCCGTTCAAAATTATCAACTACTGGCAGTAATTCATTAATAGTTTTTTTCTTAATTATTTGCTCTAACTCTTCTTTTTCTTTACTGGTGCGACGACGAAAATTCTCAAAATCAGCAGTTAATCTGAGAAACTGATCTTTAAAGTCTTTAGTTTGGGTTTTTTGCGTTTCTAACTGTGTTTTTAAGGAAGCAATTTCCTTTTCTAAAGAAGTAATTTGAGTTTGAGTAACTTCATCTATCACATTATTGTCAGAATCGGTGTTTTCTGTTTCACCTTCTGGAGAATCTTTTCCCATGATGTCTTGATTCGACTCATCAACAGTTTGAGCTGATTCAAAATCCGTTTCCAATACTGTGGAATCATCCTCGTTGGTAGCTTCGGGAGTTGACAAAAATTCTTCATTATTCACAATATCTGTTTCTTTTTCTAAATCAGGGTAGTTGTCTGTTTCACTCATCATAACTGCAATATTTTTTTATACTTAAATGATACTGAATAAAAGAAAATTATTTTCTCAAAATCAATGTCACTAATATATTTTACTAGAATTGGGATAAATTTAACAAAATTAATGAGATCTTGAAATTTTCTTCATTATGATAATATATAAAAATAAAAAAAACTATTTCGTCTTTACTTTTCACCAATGTGAACAATCTCAAGATAACTTTATCTATATTCCTTGATAATTATAGATAATTTAACTTAGTCATGGATCATGGTAATTTTTGTCTATGATGATTCTTAATGTATATATATGGCAAAACTAATAATAAAAATCTTATTAATAAGAAAATTATCTTGATTTTTTTATAGTTAAATTTTCTTTTACATAAACTATAATTTACTAATATTTAAAATCTCAAATCTTATACTTATCTAAATAATTAACTCCAATAATCATCAAATTTTATTCCTTGTCAAAGTAACTTAATATTCTCAATAAAATCATGACTCAAACACCTATTTCTTCTTCTAATCAAAAACAGGAAAAACTAAAAACTGCCTTAGTAAGTCCTGATTATTTTAACCCTTTTGGTAATAAATTAATTCAATCTGGTTATATCGATAAAGATCAATTAAAAAATGCTTTAGTAGAAGTTAGAAAATCCAGAAAACCACTGGTAAAAGTGTTAGAACAAATGACTCAAAGAGCTTTATCTCCTGAGTTAGTTAGACAATATAAACAACATTATCTTTTTGAATTAAAAATTTTATATGGTGTTGACTGTGTTGATCCTGAATCAGAAGAGATTGCCTCGGAACAAATGACGGATTTAATTGAATCAGTGGTGGGAATTCAAATTTGTCGTCGTCATAAACTTCTGCCTTTACACAGAATCAATGAAGATCCCCCTATGGTAGTTATTGCCATGATTAATCCTGATGATTTACAGGCATTAGATGATGTTAAAAAAATATTACGCTCAAAAGGATTAGGATTACAGAGAATTGTTATTACGGAAGAAGATTACGATAAATTATTACAAAAATATTATCAAGAACAAAAAGAAAGACAAAAATTAAAAGAAGCTAAAGACAAGATACAAGAGTTAGAAAGATTAGGAGATGTTAGTGGTATTGTTGATGATTTAGGTAGTAGTAGTTTAGACGAAGCAGATGGAGAAGGGGGAGACGATTTAGCTTCCGATAGTGAAGCAAACCAAGCACCTATCATTGAATTAGTTAACAAAATTTTAATTAAAGCCATACAAGAGGGGGCATCTGATATTCATGTTGAACCTCAAGAAGAAAATTTCCGAGTCCGTTTGCGTAAAGATGGTGTTTTACGAGAATATTTCAGCCTTCCTAAACATATTATTGCGGCGGTAACAGCTCGTTTCAAAATTATGGGAGAATTAGATATATCTGAACGTCGTTTACCTCAAGATGGCAAGATTCGGCGTAAATTTCAAGGACGTACTGTAGATTTTCGCATGAATACTTTACCCAGTCGTTACGGGGAAAAAGTCTGTTTACGAATTCTTGATAACTCTGCTACTCAGTTAGGTTTAAACTTCCTTATCAGTGACGAAGAAACTTTAGCTAAAGTAAGGGATATTGCTAGTCGTCCTTTTGGTTTAATTTTAGTTACAGGGCCAACAGGATCTGGTAAATCCACCAGTTTATACTCTGTTTTAGCAGAAAGAAATGAACCGGGAGTTAATATTAGTACGGCTGAAGATCCCATCGAATATGCTTTACCTGGTATTACTCAAGTACAGGTAATTCGAGAAAAAGGCATGAACTTTGCTTCTATTCTACGGGCATTTATGCGTCAAGATCCTGATATTATTCTTGTGGGTGAAACCAGAGACGCTGAAACCGCTAAAACAGCTATCGAAGCTGCTTTAACAGGACACTTAGTTTTAACTACTTTACATACTAACGATGCTGCTGGTGCTATCGCTCGTTTAGATGAAATGGGAGTTGAACCCTTTATGATTTCGGGTGCATTATTAGGGGTTTTAGCACAACGTTTAATGCGTCGAGTTTGTAGTGAATGTAAAGAAGCCTATAATCCCACTAGAGAAGAATTAGCTCGTTATGGACTATTAGCAGCTAATGAAGAATCCGTGACTTTTTATCGTGCCAAAAGTTTAAAAGGAGAAGAGTTACAAGCGGCGGCTGCTAACGGTACAGTTTGCATGAAGTGCGGTGGTACTGGTTATAAAGGCAGGGTTGGTGTATATGAATTTATGGTTATGAGTGAAAGGTTAGAAAAACTCATCAACCAAGGTGCAACTACTGATATGATCAAAGAAGCTGCAGTAGAAGAAGGCATGACAACTATTTTGGCTTATAGTCTTAATTTAGTACGCCAAGGACATACAACCTTAGAAGAAGTGGAAAGGGTAACATTTACTGACTCAGGTTTAGAAGCTGAATTAAAAGCAAAACGGAAAACATCTTTAGTGTGTAGTAATTGTGATGCGGAACTAGAACAACAATGGTTAGATTGTCCTTATTGTATGACTCCCCGTTTTAGCTAACTTTCAGACATAACAGGAGAATATATTTTTATTAATTTCTGATTATTAATTGAGTTATATTGAAATTAAATTTTAGATTGCGGAGCATGAAGTTATGGAAGTAATGATCGAAGATTTGATGGAGCAATTGGTGGAGTTAGGCGGTTCGGATATGCACATTCAAGCTGGTGCGCCTATCTATTTCCGTATTAGTGGTAAACTTACTCCCATCGGTGATGAACCTCTTAATCCTCAAGAATGTCAAAAACTGATTTTCAGTATGTTAAATAATACTCAAAGAAAAACTCTCGAACAAGAATGGGAGTTAGATTGTTCTTATGGTGTTAAAGGTTTAGCTCGATTTAGAGTTAATGTTTATAAAGAAAGAGGTTGTTATGCGGCTTGTTTACGGGCTTTATCCTCTAAAATTCCTAACTATGATCAATTAGGATTACCTGATATTATCAAAGAAATGACTGATCGCCCCAGAGGTTTAATTCTGGTTACAGGACAAACAGGCTCTGGTAAAACTACAACTTTGGCGGCGATGTTAGATTTAATTAATCGTACCCGTGCTGAACATATTTTAACGGTAGAAGATCCCATTGAATATGTTTTCCCTAACATTAATAGCTTATTTCATCAACGACAAAAAGGAGAAGATACTAAAACTTTTGGTAATGCTTTAAAAGCTGCTTTGCGAGAAGATCCTGATATTATTCTAGTGGGTGAAATGCGAGATTTGGAAACTATTTCTCTTGCTATTAGTGCTGCAGAAACAGGACACCTTGTTTTCGGTACTCTTCATACTAGCTCCGCTGCTGGTACTATTGATCGTATTATTGATGTATTTCCTGCTGCTGAACAAGCTCAAATTCGAGCCATGTTGTCTAACTCTTTATTAGCCGTCTTTGCCCAAACTTTAGCTAAAAAGAAAAATCCCAAACCGGGTGAATTTGGTCGTGCTATGGCTCAAGAAATTATGATTATTACCCCTGCGATCGCCAACTTAATTCGAGAAGCAAAAGCACCACAAATTTATTCAGCCATTCAAACAGGAGGTAAATTAGGAATGCAAACCATGGAACAAGCCTTAGCTGGGTATGTCAAAACAGGTACAATTAGTTTAGAAGAGGGATTAGCAAAAAGTGGTAAACCTGACGAATTAAAACGTCTATTAGCTGGTAGTGGTATGGATGGTAATGTGGCAACAACGACAAGGAAAAGATAAGTGGAGAATTTAGAATTTAGAATCTAGGATTGACTTTTAATTCCTAATTCCTAATTCCTAATTCCTAATTCCTAATTCCTAATTCCTAATTCCTAATTCCTAATTCCTAATTCCTAATTCCTAATTCCTAATTCCTAATTCCTAATTAAATATATGGCTACTTTTATTGTTCAAGTTAAAGATAGATCTGGTAACATTCTTGAAGAAAGAGTCGTTGCAGATAGTCAAGAAGAAGCAAAAAGAATCCTGAAAAAAAGATTTTCTTCCATCGGTAAAATCAAAAAAGCAGGAATAGAATTCGACATGGCTAGTATTGAGGCTGCCATGAGTAAAGTTACGGTGAAAGATAAAGCGATTTTTTCCCGTCAATTTGCAGTGTTGGTAAATGCTGGAGTAGCTATTGTTCGTACTCTGTCTGTATTAGCCGAACAGTCAGGAAACCCTAAGTTTAAAAAAGCCTTAATGGCTATTAATACTGACGTACAACAAGGTACAAATCTTTCCGAAGCCATGGCGAAGCATCCTGATTGTTTTGATCAACTTTATGTAAGCATGGTAGAAGCAGGGGAAACAGGGGGGGTTTTAGATGAGGTAATGAATCGTCTAGCGAAATTATTAGAAGATGTTGCTCGTTTACAAAACCAAGTCAAATCCGCTATGGCTTACCCTGTTACGGTAGGAATTTTTGCTGTATTAGCTTTTTTAGGAATGACTATTTTTCTGATTCCTGTATTTGCTGGTATTTTTGAGGGTTTAGGGGCAGAATTACCTGCCTTAACTCAATTTATGGTAGATTTAAGCGGATTTTTAAGAAGTCCGAAGGTTGTTTTACCTATTTTTGGTTTTATGGGCGCTGTTTTTGGTTTTAAACAATACTATAAAACTCCCATGGGGCGAATCCAAATCGATACATTAGCTTTAAAAGCACCTATTTTTGGTGACTTAAATGAAAAAAGTTCTGTGGCTCGTTTTTGTCGAGTTTTCGGTACTTTGACTCGTTCTGGTGTACCTATTTTACAATGTTTGGATATTGTTCAAGAAACTATTTCTAATAAAGTTATTTCTAATGCCGTTGGTGCAGCTAAAGATGCCATTCTCGAAGGAGGAATGTTAAGTGTGGCCATCGCCGAGAAAAAAGTGTTTCCTACCATGGCAATTCAAATGATGATGATTGGGGAAGAAACAGGGGAATTAGATTCTATGATGATGAAAGTAGCTGACTTTTATGAAGATGAAGTAGAACAAGCCGTCAAAGCCTTAACTAGCGTAATTGAACCGATTATGATGGTTGGTATTGCGGGGATGGTAGGGACAATTCTATTATCAATGTACCTTCCTATGTTTGCAATTTTCGATCAATTAGGATAAAAAAATCATCAAAATCAAATAGTTGACAGTTGATTATAATTTTTGCCTATTAAAACGTATTTAAGTTAATCAAAATCATGAGTATAAAGCAATCAGATTATGAAACGGTATTAGCCGATTATAGCAATCGAGAGGGTATTGTTTCTTTATTGGGGCAATATCGTCAATATTTGGAAATGATACCAAGTATGAGACGACCTAGTGACAGTGTGATTGCGATACCTTTACCTTTAGCCAAAGTGCAAAATTTAAGAACTTTAGAAGGGGATAACTTAAGTCAAATGTGCTTAAACGAAGTTACTCCTATTCCTTGTGATATTGCTGTATTAATGTGTGATCCTGAATGGAAAATAAAAATGGGTGTAGAAATACTAATTTTTATCCATCGCCCAGAAGAAGATTTTTCCGATTTACTGCGACGTTGGCGACAATCACAAATTTATCTTCATAAAGAATATGAATGGATTATGCCTCATGAGCAAGAACATATGTTTAGTAACATAGCGGATAAAATTCATCCATTATTTATTGTTTTTCCTGAAACTCCTGAAAGAATCAAAAAAGGATTATCTGGCACTTCTCTTCCATATTTAGAGTATATTCGGGAAGAAGTTAAGAACGATAATAGTTTAAATTCCTATGTTCATGGTTAAATTGAAAAATCTTAAAATATGTCTAATTTAGATTCACAAACAACTATTAATAACTTAGCATCAGAATATTGTCAAAAAGGAAATCCTACAGGATGGTTTGAAGAAATTTACTCTCAAGCAAATCAAAACCCTGCAAATATACCTTGGGCAAATTTAAGTCCAAATCCTTATTTAACTGAATGGTTAAGTCAATATTCAGGAATGACATCTAATGCCTTAGTGGTAGGATGTGGTTTAGGAGATGATGCAGAAATTTTACAACAAACTGGTTTTAATGTCACCGCTTTTGATGTTTCAACTACAGCCATTAATTGGTGTAAAAAACGATTTCCCAACTCAGAAGTTAATTATCTTACTGCGGATTTATTTAATTTACCGAGTGCTTGGCAAAATCAATTTAATTTAGTATGGGAATGTCGCACTATTCAGGCTTTACCCCTTGATGTTCGAGAAAAAGTCATCCAAGCAATTTCTTCTATGGTTAAACCTTTAGGTACTTTATTAGTAGTGACTCATTTTCGTGAGAATAAAGTTACTTCCCCCATAGGTCCTCCTTGGCCATTAAATGATTTAGAATTAAACTTATTTTCCAAATATGGGTTAACAGAAAATAAACGCACTTTATCTTATTCAAATAAAGGTACAGAAATTTTAAATCTTAAATACTTGAAAAACTAGAGATTTTATCTTGATAATTATTACTACAAATTGATTGATTTTCTGATAATAGACTCCAAAATTTGATCATTTCTTCCGCTAATAATTTATATTGAAAATGATGAAAAAAATGTTCACCAGTAGGACATTGCCATAAATAATCTTCTGGTTTTAAATGACATTGCCATCTTTCCATTTCTTCCCAACACACAATATGATCATTTTTACTACCACAAATCATCAAGGGTTGAGAAATTGTACCCATGGGCAAATTAAATCTTTGATAAAGAGAATGAGGTGATAAAGAATATAATAATGCTCTTTCTAGGAGTTTAACAAAGGCTTTTTGATAATAAGGATTTTGATAACCGAATAAATGTTTTGCTAATCTGGCGAGGATAACTTCTTTACTACAAGAGAGATTACTGCGCATCATATAGTAATAACTAACCCAATCAAAAGCAGGATTAACACCTACTCCTAAAATTGACAAAGATTTTACTTTTTCAGGATATTTGTGAGCATACCATAAACCGAGTAACCCACAAGTACTATGACCAACTAAATGCACAGGTTTATTCATTAAAGATAAATAATCATCCAGTAGTTTCATCGCCACATCAAGGGATGTACCTTCATCTTCATTTTGTTGATATTCCCAATGAGCAATATTTACAAAGTTTGATAAATATTTGATGATAGGTAAATTAAAACGGAGTAAGTAACGGTTTGTGTTTAACCAAATTATCTCAGGATTTTTGAACATACTTCTCAATTAATAATGACTAAATAAAAAGTATCAGCAAGAAAAAAGCCTTGCTTAATACATAGTAACCGATTCTTATTGATAATATTTATCAAGTAGTTATTATTAATATAACTAATTTTAAAAGTTATTGCAACTAATTATCATTAATTTTTTGATTATGCAGTGTATTTTAGTTTTTGATGTGTAGATTTTATTTGCCTTTAACCTTTGGTAATAAAAGGTTTCAACCCCTTGCTTACATACAATTAATTTTGTCTGAGTACTTATTCTCCATTGTAACTCTAGTCAATAATTACAATTAAAATCTATTAGGTTAGGATTTTTTAAAATAGAAAAGTCATTACCACTAGACAACGAGTCGAGGTGTTATAGTTTTACAATATTTTTTTACTTCAATAACAATACCAAATTTTAACAGATCTTTAATTCTGTAAGAAGTTTAATATAGTGATTATTGTGGGTTTTCCCTACTCTACTATTATCAATTAGGAGTAAATACTATGGCGAAAGATAAAGTTCATGACATTATGCGGTATAACTATAATCCTTTAGATTTTATGTTTGCCCCAAAATCCGTTGCTTTAATTGGTGCATCTGAAAAAGAAGGTAGTGTTGGGCGCACTTTATTATGGAATTTGATTAGTCATCCTTTTGGTGGCACGGTTTTTCCTATCAATCCAAAACGTAAAAATGTTCTCGGTATTAGGGCTTATCCTAATATTAAAGAATTACCCGAAATCGTTGATTTAGCAGTTATTGCCACTCCTGCGGTGACAGTGCCGAATTTGATTAGGGAATGCGTTGAAGCTGGGGTTAAGGGTGCAATCATTATTTCGGCAGGATTTAAGGAAATTGGGGCAGATGGCATTGCATTAGAGCAAGAAATATTAAAAGAAGCCAAAAAAGGTAATTTACGCATTATAGGTCCAAATTGCTTAGGTTTAATCTGTCCTCCTACGGGTTTAAATGCTAGTTTTGCTAGTACCAGTGCAAAAACTGGTAATGTGGCTTTTATCAGTCAAAGTGGTGCTTTTTGTACTTCGATTCTCGATTGGAGTATCAAGGAAAACTTGGGTTTTAGTGGTTTTATCTCCATCGGTTCAATGTTAGATGTAAATTGGGGAGATTTGATCTATTATTTTGGTGATGATCCTTTAACTAAAAGTATTGTTATATATATGGAATCTATCGGTGATGCTCGATCTTTTATCTCCGCCGCTAGGGAAGTAGCCTTATCAAAACCGATTATCGTTATTAAAGGTGGGCGTACAGAAGAAGCAGCTAAAGCCGCCGCATCTCATACAGGGGCATTGAGTAGCAGTGATAAAGTCTTGGCTGCTGCCTTCCGCCGTTGTGGGGTTTTACAGGTAGATACCATCAAGGAAGTGTTTAACATGGCGGATTTATTAGCAAAACAGCCTCGCCCGAAAGGAAGACGTTTGACTATTTTAACTAATGCAGGAGGGCCTGGAGTTTTAGCTACTGATGCGTTAACGTGGGGAAAAGGAGAATTAGCTTCTTTAAGTGAGACAACGATAGAAGAATTAAACGCAATTTTGCCTACCCATTGGAGTCACAGTAATCCCATTGATATTTTAGGAGATGCTACCCCTCAAAGGTATGCACAGGCTTTGGAAATTGCTGCTAAAGATGATAATAATGACGGATTATTAGTTATTTTAACTCCTCAAGACATGACTGATCCCACTCAAACGGCAGAAGAGTTAACGAAAATTACGGGGAAAATTACTCATAAACCTGTGTTGGCGAGTTGGATGGGAGGAAGTGGGGTTGCCACGGGGGTTGAAATCCTTAATCGTGCCAATATTTATACTCAACCTTATCCTGATGATGCAGCAAGGTTATTTAATCTCATGGGGCGTTATAGTTATAACTTGAAGGGATTGTATGAAATTCCGAGTTTTTCTAAGACTGATAATCTCATTGATGAGGATTTAGCTACTAATATTATCGCCCATGCTCAGGCAACTAACCGCACTTTATTGACGGAATATGAATCTAAGCAGTTATTACAGGCTTATGGTATTCCTACTGTTACCACTATCATCGCTGAAAATGTCGAAAAAGCCATAGAATCTGCACAAAAAATTGGTTATCCTGTGGTGATGAAACTCCATTCCGAAACCATTACCCATAAAACTGATGTGGGAGGAGTTAGGTTAAATTTAACTAGCCAAGAGGATATTAAACAAGCCTTTTTAGGTATTCAAAAACGAGTTAAGGATAGTGACTTTTTAGGGGTAACAATCCAACCGATGATTCACCTAGAAGGTTATGAGTTGATTTTAGGTAGCACCGTTGATCATCAATTTGGTCCTGTATTATTATTTGGTACTGGTGGGCAATTAGTAGAAGTGTATCAAGATCAAGCTATCGGACTTCCACCATTAAATAGTACTTTAGCACGGCGATTGATGGAGCAAACTAAGATTTATACGGCTTTAAAAGGAGTTAGAGGGAGAAAAACCGTTAATTTAGAACAATTAGAGCAAATTTTGGTATTATTTAGTCAATTAGTTATTGAACAACCGTTAATTAAAGAAATTGACATCAATCCTTTATTAGTATCGGAAAATAATTTAATCGCCCTAGATGCAAGGGTGTTATTATATGAGCCAAATATTGACAAAAAGCAAATAATTTTCCCTGCTATTCGCCCTTATCCTAATCAGTATATCTCTATGGCACAATTAGCCGATGGTAAAGAGATCAAAATTCGCCCTATTCGCCCTGAAGATGAACCACGAGTAGTAAGTTTTTGTACTGCTTTATCTCAAGAAAGTGTTTACTTACGGTTTTTTCACTCTATTAGTCATCAGTCTTTGATTTCCCATGAAAGGCTTACTCGTATTTGCTTTATTGACTATAATCAAGAAATTGCTTTAGTTGCTAGTTATACTCATCCAGATACTAATGAGAAAGAAATTTTGGCGATCGCAAGACTAAGTAGAGTACATGGTAACACAGAACAAGCAGAGTTAGGTTTGTTAGTCAAGGATAGCTATCAAAAACAAGGATTAGGGACACTATTAGGTCAAAATCTGATAAAAATAGCTAAAGAAGAAGGGATTACGACTATTATTACTGAAATTTTACCTGATAATCACGGAATGCAAAATCTGTGTAAAAAATTAGGTTTTGAATTGCATAAAACTATGGATTTAGTTAAAGCAATTTATTTTGTTTAAGCAAAAACCCATAAAAGTTACCGATAGAATTTACCCATTTTATTAGGTTTAAACACTATTTATGGTGATTGGTGGGCAATGCCCACCCTACATTTAGGGTTAATTTTCTCTATTTTAATAATTTTTCTGATAAGGTTAAAGTAATGAGCGATCGCAATAATAATAAAGTAAATAACCCCGTTAATCCGAATAAAATCACCGCCCATGAGTGATAAATAGTTGAAATGAGAAGGATGCCATTAAGTAAAGAAAAACCCGTTAAACAAGTGTAAATTAGGGCTTTAAGAGCTAAATAAATAGTTTTTGTGATTCTCTCATTTTCTAAAGAACGTATCCTAATTTGTAACTCTCCTTGTTCTAATCTTTCTTGAAAATTTTGGATAGTGTTTTCTAAACGAGAAGGCTTCTGTAACTGTTGTTGTAGAAACATTTTTCCTTGACGGGCAATAGTTACAATTATATTGCTGGGTGTAGTAGAACGGGCAATATTACGAATAAAAGGTTGACTGGCGGACAAAAGACTGTATTGTGGATCTAAGTTACGAGCAATACCGTCAAGGGTAGTTAAGGCTTTAATGATAAAAGTCATTTGCGGTGGTAAACGGAAGGGTTGTTGTTCAAACATAATATAGATTTCTGCACTAATTTCACGAAAAGCGTTAATATCTACAGGTTTATCGAGAAAACGAGTTAAAGAAAAGCTAATTAAGCGTTTTATCGCCGTCATGTCTCCCATAGGTTCAATTAATCCCATATATACTAATGTATCTAAAACTTGATCAGCGTCTTTTCGCATCATGGCAAAAAACGTTTGTACCATTTGTTCTTGTGCTAATCCCTTAACCTCCGCCATCGCACCAAAATCATAGAAAATAATTGAACCATTATTGTTAACTGCCATATTACCGGGGTGAGGATCAGATTGAAAAAATCCGTCAATTAATAGTTGTTTTAAATAAGTACAAATTCCTAATTCAATTAATGGTTTAACGGGGATATTTTTTTCTATTAATGTATCTATATCATTAATTTTAATACCGGGTAAATATTCTAAAGTTAAAACTTTTTTTGTCGTATATTGCCAATAAACTTTAGGGACAATTATCCGTTTATCTTCTAAGAAATTTAAGCGAAAACGATCCGCATTTTGTCCTTCTTTGATATAATCTATTTCAGCAAATAAAATACTAAAAAATTCTTCATATATTAATTTTAAATTATATTTTTTAAATCCAATAATAAAGCGATCGCCAAAACTAATAAGAGTTTTTAAAACTTGAAAATCTAACTTAAATAACTTTTCTAAACCTTGTCTTTGTACCTTAATTACTACCTTTTCACCTGTGTTTAAAATTGCTAAATGAACTTGCCCTAAACTAGCCGCAGCAATAGGTTCAGGTTCAAACTTATGATAAATATTATCTATTTTTTCTCCTAATTCTTCTTCAATAATACTAATAGCATCTTTGGATAAAAATGGAGGAACTCTATCTTGTAGCTTACTAAATTCTTTAATATACTCTAAGGGAATTAAATCAGGGCGAGTTGACAAAGCCTGACCAATTTTGATAAAAGTAGGACCTAGTTTAATTATCTTTTTTACTAACCATTTTGCCCTTTTTTGATATTGAATACTAGACTTATTTTGACGAATAAAATCAATAAAAATAAAGAAAGAAAACTGTAAAGTCACCAGTAGAATATCCCCTTGACGATGAAAAGGAGAATAATTTTGATAATCCCAAGATAAATTATATTGTAAAGATCTCATTCATTCGATAATTGTGGAAAAATAAGAGTAAAAGTATTAAGATAATTATTTGATTTAATTAAGGATATACTAGAAACATTAATTATACCGTTTAAATTTTGTACTAAAGATTTAACTAAAGCCAACCCTAGCCCTGTACCACTATTAGTAATATTTTGTATTTGTATTCCTTGATAAAAAGGTTGAAAAATCTGTATTTGTTCATCAGTATTAATCAAACATCCATAATTACTAATTTCGATAATATTATCAGATTTTTCTTGATAAATTCGTAATTTAATATCTGTTTGGGGAAGAGAAAATTTACTAGCATTATGAAGTAACTCTTTGATGATTAAAGTAATGCTATTTAAGTCAGTATAAATATAATTTAATTGATTATCAATAATAAATTTTATTTGTTTATAATGTAACTCTTGAGAAAAAGAATTATATAAATCATCTAATAAAGGTTTAAGATATATTTTTTGATGTTCAATAGTTAATTTATTTGATTCTAATTCTTGTAAAGTTAAAAGATTGTTAACCAAATTAATTTCCTTTTCGCATTCATCTTCAAGAATATCTAAATAACGAATACTTTGTTGATTTTTATTAATTAATTTTAGCATTTTTATCCCCATTTTCATATTTGATAAAGGAGTTTTTAAAGCATCACTAAGACTAGCAATAAATTCATCTTTAATCATATTTAAACGTTTTAATTCTTCAATATGATCTCGCATTCTTTGTCCTAATTTGGCTTGTACATCTAAACTTACTTGTAGTTGTGTTGTTCTTTCATCAACTAATGATTGAACTTTTGCCAAAGTTTGTTGATTAAGAATAGATGATGTAACCTGTTTTGCCATCCATTTTCCTACTTCAATTTCTGATATTTCCCAGCTTCGAGATTGATAGTTTTGCATTACTAATAAACCAAGAATTAAAGGCTTATAATTTCGAGAATTACGTTTAACAAAAAGAGGAATAATTAATAAAGATTGAAGTAAAGTTAAATCAAAAATATCAAAAATATCATTATTTATATTCAAATTATTTAGTTGTTTTTTATCTTTAATCTTAATCAAAGAAGGTGATTTTTGCCAACCATAACAAGTTAAAGGAGAATCTGATAATTGATAAGAAATAATTTGTTTTTCATTGGTATCGTCTAAGTTTAATTGCCAATTATAAACAACTTCTACTATTGCCGAAGGAATTGATTTTAGATGAATATTAATAGGTAAATATTCATACTTAAATCTTAAAATCAAAAAGCGATCTAGTTTAAGTATTTTTGCGGTTGTAGCAAGATCATCATCAAAAATACCATCCATTATTTTATATAGTATAAATCTAAACAGCTAAGGTTTATTATATTAATAATTTAAAAAAAATAAAATAATCAAGAGAATTTAATTTATCACGTTAAAATAAAAACATTAACAATCTTACTGATGAAAATAAATGAATACTATCTCACCACCAGAATTAATTATTCCCGAATCTAATCTTGATCGAGATTGTACCACCTTATCTCGTCATGTTTTACAAAGTTTAAAGAGTTTTTCCCCAGATGCTTACGATTTAAGCGCTATTATGAGTCGCATTGCTTTAGCTGGAAAATTAATTTCTCGCCGTCTTAGTCGCGCTGGTTTAATGGAAGATGTTTTAGGCTTCACAGGGGAGACAAATATTCAAGGGGAATCCGTCAAAAAAATGGATACCTATGCCAATGAAGTCTTTATTTCTGTGTTTAAACAAAGTGGCTTAGTGTGTCGTTTAGCTTCAGAAGAAATGGATAAACCCTACTATATTCCTGAAAACTGCCCTATTGGTAGATATACTTTACTTTATGATCCTATTGATGGTTCATCTAATGTTGATATTAACTTAAATGTAGGCTCAATTTTTGCGATTAGACAACAGGAAGGGGAAGATTTAGACGGAGAAGCAACAGATTTATTACAAAACGGTAGTAAACAAATTGCCGCAGGTTACATTCTCTATGGTCCTGCTACAGTCTTAGTTTATACTATGGGTAATGGTGTACACTCTTTCTTTTTAGATCCTAGTTTAGGAGAGTTTATCTTAGCACAAGAAAACATCAAAATACCAGATCATGGTTCAGTATATAGTGTTAATGAAGGAAATTTCTGGCAGTGGAATGATTCTTTTCGCAATTATACTCGTTATGTTCATCGTCAAGAGGGCTATACTGGGCGTTATAGCGGTGCATTAGTGGGAGATATTCACCGTATTTTAATGCAAGGGGGAGTATTTTTATATCCCGGTACAACGGAGCAACCTGAAGGTAAACTAAGATTACTATACGAAACTGCACCTTTAGCCTTTATCATCGAACAAGCTGGAGGTAAAGCATCCGATGGAATTAATCCTATCCTCGATATTATACCCTCTAAAATTCATTATCGAACTCCAGCCATTTTAGGAAGTAAAAATGAAGTAGAATTAGTCGAATCATTTATCGAAAAATAATTGATAATTAACTTAGTCAAAAAACTTTAATTTTAAGGAGAAAACAATCCTTTTTTTTGATATAATCTTCTTGATTAAATACTTTTTATATTATGATTAAAGCAATTGTCACCGATATTGAAGGTACAACCAGTTCGATTAGTTTTGTTCATGATGTTTTATTCCCTTATGCTTATGATAAAATGGCAGATTTTTTAATTAAAAACTGGGATAATTCATCAATAAAAAACATAATTTTAGAAGTAGCAAAACTAGAAAATTTAACTAATTATAATCAACAACAAATAATAACTATTTTGAGAGATTGGATTAAAAATGATTTTAAAATAACTCCTCTCAAAGATATTCAAGGTATGATCTGGGAAGAAGGTTATAAAAATGGGGATTATCAGTCTCATGTTTATGAAGATGCTTATCAAAAACTATCTTTTTGGCATAGTCAAAATATCCCTATTTATATCTATTCTTCAGGTTCATGTTATGCTCAAAAACTATTCTTTAAACATTCACAATATGGTAATTTATTAAATTTATTTACTGGTTTTTTTGATACTAATATTGGCGGCAAAAAAGAAGCTAATTCTTATAAAAATATCGCTAATAATATTGGTTTAAATACTGAAGAAATAATTTTTTTATCTGATATAGAAGCAGAAGTAAACTCAGCTTTTTCCGTGGGCATGAAAACTGTTTGGGTAATTAGAGATGAAAGTATATTTAATGAGAAAAAAAATAGTAATTATCCTCATCAAATAACTAATAATTTTGGCTCTACTACTTTGAATATGATAAATTATGTCTAAAAAAAGGTGTCAGGTAGCAGGTATTAGGTTAAATTCAAACTGTTAATTTATAATAATTGCATTTTTAAAATACTCAAAGCCATACTGATTAAAGTTTACATTAATTATTTTCTATTAATTTGTCATAGCTACTGTAGGAGAGCCATAATTTTCACCAAATTAAATATAACAATTCTATAGGAGTTGAAGTAAGGAAGAACAATTAAACTAAACAGATATGTAACCGTCATTACCTAAAATTTTTTCACTTTGATAAACTTGCTACAAACTGCATAAAGACTATAGTTCATGATGGAAACATTTTGCGAATAATCAACTATGAATCTATCTACATTCATTCTCATTGCTTTAGGAATTGGTATCGCTTTCGGAACTTTTATTAACACGACTTTTCCTGCTAATGTTAGTAATTTAGATCACTATTTTCTCCTCCCCGTGGGAGAATCTTTTTTGCGTTTGATTCAGTTTTTGGTAATGCCTATTGTTTTTTCCTCCCTAATTATGGGATTTTCTCGTATTCAAAATGCTTCACAGGTAGGACGTTATACCGCTAAATTATTAAGTAGTTATGTGATAACAACAGCTATTTCTGTTTCCATTGGTATGGGAGTAGCATGGTTTTTACAGCCGGGTAACGGACTTTCAGGCTTCCAAATTCCAGAAACTATGGGCGTATCTGAGCCTCCCTCCATAATTGATTGGCTAGTTAGTCTAATTCCCATTAATCCCCTTGAGGCTTTGAGTGAAGGTAATCTGCTTCAAATTATCTTTTCGGCGGCGATTTTTGCCGTAGGGATTCAACTTGCTGGAGAAAAGTCTAAGCCTTTTGTCAATTTCATGGAAAGTGTTTATAACATCAGTGAAAAATCCCTGTCAATAATTCTTTATACCGCCCCTTTAGGGGTTTTTGCTTTAATTAGTTCAGTAATTGCTACCCAAGGCATTGGATTAATTCTCAAGTTGCTGGTTTATGTATTGGGATTACTATGTGCTACTTTATTAATGACGGGGTTTTATGTCATTATTTTGGTGATTCTTAAAGAGCAACCTGTTAAATTTTTTAGTAGTGTGTCTGAAGCATTAATTTTAGCATTTGGTACAGCTAGTTCTAATGCCGCTTTACCAGTATTATTACAAAATATTCAAGAGAAATATGGACTTAATGAGGAAATTGCCAGTTTTGCTATTCCCCTTGGCACTGCTTTAAAACGAGATGGTGCAGCGATTTTACAAGGTTTTAATGCTCTGTTTATTGCTCAAATTTATCATGTACCTATAACTACTTCTTTAATAACTGCCATTGCTCTTAGTAGTTTATTAGTATCTTTTAGTACACCCGGAGTACCCGGCTCAGCTTTAATCACTATGGCTACAGTTTTATCCGCTTCTGGATTACCCTTAGAAGGAATTGCTATCGTGGCAGGAGTTGATAGATTAACCGATGGATTTAAAACTGTCATTAATCTTATTGGTAATAGTGTAAATGCCATTGCCCTCAGTCATTGGGAACAATCCCCACAAAATGTAAACTTAGATACCGTTAGTTAAGAAAAAAATTCAGTTGTCCTACCTTAAATAAAAATTTATGGGTAGGCACAAGATTTTAGTCATATTTGCAACTAAGAAATGAAATAAGACGAATAGAATAGCCTTAAAAACGTTTTTCTGGATATAAACTAAAAACTCCTTCCGCCGATGGTTGACAAATTCCTCTTTCTGTGATTAATCCTGTAATCAGTCTTGCAGGAGTTACATCAAAACCATAGTTAGCTACTGGACTATTTTCTGGTGCTACAAGTACTTCTTTAATTTCTCCATCATGTAATCCTTTCATATATTTAACCTCCCTCCCATCTCTTTCTTCAATGGGAATTTGTTTCACTCCGTCGCTGATTTCCCAGTCAAAGGCTGAATATGTCAAGGCAACGTAAAAAGGAATGTTATTATCTTTCGCCGCCACTGCTTTTAAATATGTCCCGATTTTATTTGCTACATCTCCCGTGTAAGTTGTGCGATCGCTACCAGTAATTACAATATCGACTAAGCCGTGTTGCATCAGATGCCCTCCAGCATTATCAGGGATAATAGTATGAGGTACTCCTTCTTGCCCTAATTCCCAAGCTGTAAGGGTTGAGCCTTGATTTCGTGGGCGTGTTTCATCTACCCAAACGTGAACTTTAATACCTCGTCGATATGCTTCATAAATAGGGGAAGTGGCTGTACCATTATCAACGCAACCCAACCAACCAGCATTACAATGGGTGAGGATATTGACGACTTCTCCGTGTTTTTTTTGACTTATATCCTCAAGGAGTTTAACGCCGTGTTTACCGATATTCTGACAAAAACTGACATCTTCTTCGGCGATGGTTTGAGCAATTTTTGCACTATTTTCGATTATCAGATTTATATTATCATTTAAAGTAACAATTTTTTCTAGTTGACGATTAACCGCCCATGCCAAATTTACTGCGGTTGGACGAGTAGCTTTTAATTTTTTTCCTGCTAAATGTAGAAATGTTTGAATATCTTTGACTTGATTTTTTTTTGCTTCCAAACTAGCAAGATACATTCCATAAGCGGCTGCTGCTCCGATTACTCCTGCACCACGAACGTGCATCTCTTTAATAGCTGTGCAAACTTGTTCAAAAGTGGCTAAATCTTCGATAATTAATTGATGAGGTAAATAGCGTTGATCTATAACTTGAATTATACTATTATCTTTAGGATGTAGCCAAATTGTCCGATAAGGTTTTCCGTTAACATTCATAAATAATTACTAAAAAAACAGCATTTTCTAGTTTAATCAATTATCAATTAAAAACAGAGAAGAATCTATTATTTATGATCAATTAGCCATTTTCAATTATATATTGCTAATTATCTATTTGTGATATACTATTTTTGTCTTCAATCTCTCCTTAGCTATGGATTATCTTGTTTCTCCTTCTCATCCTCCTGATAAATTAGCCTTGAATCACACCATCAAATTAGGTGTTATGGCTTCAGGTAGCGGTAGTAATTTTGAGGCGATTGCTCAAGCGATAAATAAGGGGGAGTTAAATGCTAAAATTGAAGTCTTAATATATAACAATCCGTCGGCGAAAGTAAAGGAAAAAGCAGATAGATTAAATATTCCTTCCATATTATTAAATCATCGTAACTATTCCCATCGAGAAGCATTAGATCAAGCTATCGTAGAAGTATTTAAAGTCAATAAAGTGGAATGGGTTGTGATGGCTGGTTGGATGAGAATTATTACTGACGTGTTATTAAATGCTTTTCCCCATAGAGTAATTAACATTCATCCGAGTTTATTACCTAGTTTTAAAGGAATTAATGCCATTGAAAAAGCCTTAAAATCACGGGTAAAAATTACAGGTTGTACCGTACATTTAGTAGATTTAGAAGTTGATAGCGGTCCTATTTTAGTACAAGCGGCAGTACCTATTTTACCAGATGATACAGCAGAAACGTTACATCATCGTATTCAAATTCAAGAACATCGTATCATAACCCAAGGTATTGCACTAGCGGCGTTAAAGTCATAGATAAAAGGAAATAAAAATGCAAGAAACCCGTTTAAACTCGTTATTGAGTAAGTTTTTTAGTCAATTTAATAATTTCTTTACTAACCCTTGGCGTAAATCATCTTTAACGATAATTTGTTTATTAGGAGGATTTTTTTTAGCTTCAGCATTTTCTACTTCCGCAGGACAAGTTGGTTTATTAGATATGACAATGGCAGTAGTTTTTTTATTGTCAACAGAAATTATCAGTTTTTTTGTTTATCGTCGTCGTAATTCTAATAATAAATCATTATGGGTTGATTTGTTAAATTCAACAAAAATAGGTTTTACTTATGGACTTTATTTAGAAGCATTAAAACTCAATTCTTAACATTAATAGTTATCAAATTTTACTTTTTTATCTATAAATCTATTCTTTTTTCTTAATATTGACAATAACGCTAGTTACATAAAGACTAAACTATAATAAAACTATGGTATCTTAAGCTATAGAAAATATTTTTAACACAAATTAACAGGATATTTTAACTGAATAATATTGCTTTAATTTTTAATTAGTTTATTAAAATTATAATGAAAAAATTTATTATTATTGATCATTCTTTACAGGATTTACAGGGACATCATTATGAGTGTAGTTTGTCAGTTGCAGAGGCAGCTCAAAGACGAGGTTATAAACCAGTTATTATCGCTAATAAAAAATTTTCTTCTTCTTTATATCCTGATAATATTCAAGTAATTTCTGTCTTTAAAGTAGATTGGTTTAATAATTCTACTCAACCATTAAATATTTTTCAAAAACAACTTAAAAGATATATTAATAATCAAGAAAATAGCAGTTTTGTTAATGGCATTAAATATTATCAAGAAAAGATTAATTATCAAATTTTTAAACTAAAGTTAACTCAACCTAAAACAAGAGGAATTTTAGACAAAATAGAAGGAAGTTTATTTAGATTAAGTAAATGGATAAAAAAGGATATTAATTTAATTAAAAATATTCCTTTTACCCATACTCTTTGGGGAATCTTAAAAATAATTTGGGGTGTAACTAGGTTTAGTTTTAAAATTACTAAAAAAGTTATCGATAAGATTATCAAAAAATTAGTAAATATCGAAAGTAATTCATTTATTGAGTCTTTTCGTCAAATTATTAATTCTTTAAAACTTACTCCAAATGATCATGTTTTTATTCATACTTTAAGTATCGAACAATTAGAAGCAATCTTATATTTTTTACAAGGAAAAGAGTTAAATAATTTACCACAATATCATATCATGCTTAGACGAGATATTGATGATAATTTAGTTAAAAATGCTGAAGGAATAGGAATTAAGGCTTGTTTATCACAATTTTATCAATGTCAATTATTCCCAAAAAAAGTAAAATTTTATACTGATACACCACAATTAGTTAATCGTTATAATAGTCTTTCTCCCGTAAAATTAATAGAAATTCCTGTACCATTTAGACAAGAAATTTTACGAAAAAATAACATATCAAAAATAGAAAATAAGCCTTTACATTTAGTTTATTTAGGAGATGCGAGAATTGAAAAAGGTTATTTATATTTACCTCCTATAGTAGCTGATTTATGGGAAGATTATTTAGTCACAAAAAAAATTAGAATAACTATTCAATCTAACTTTAATATTAATAGTGGTGAAAAAGGAATTTTAGCTAGTAGATTACAACTTGAAGAATATCCTCAAGACATGGTAAAAGTTATTAAAAATTCCATGACAACAGAGGAATATTATCAATTATTAATAAGTGCAGATTTATTGATTATTCCCTATGATATTAATAGTTATCGTCATCGTACATCGGGAGTTTTAACAGAATCTTTAGCCGCAGGAAAACCCGTAATTGTACCGGCTAATAGTTGGTTAGCGAGTCAATTAGATGAAAGTCGAGGAGGCATTTATCAAAATCCTGAAGATATTAGTAAAACTATTCTTAAAGTAATTAATAACATTAGTGAATATCAAAAAAATGCGGAAAAATTTAGTATTAATTGGCGAAAAAAACATTCTCCTGATAGTTTAATTGATTGTTTATTAACAGAAGTAAATTTTAAAGATAATTCTGTGATTTCTTTGGATAATAAAAAAGAAAAAATCAATCTAGTTACCTCCCCAAAGTTATTAATGATTATTCGAGGAGATAGTTTATTAACTTTAGATATAAATGGGCAAATTATCCTTAGTCATTTACAATATTTATCAGAATGTAACTATCAACTTTTATTAATTATTTATTCTCTCGATACGTCATCATCCGAAAAAGAAAAAAATAAATTTAGTCATTCAATTAAATCTATTCTTAATCAAGATAAATTTAAAGAAATATGGTTTTTATATTCACAAAATTCTCCTCAATTGATTAATGGTTTAGACAAAGAAAAATATTTTAGCAATGTTTACCATAATCAAATAACTTTTACAAGAAAATTAATTGAAGTTAATAGTTTATTTATTCCTGATAGTTTAATTAATTATTTACAAAAAGAGAATTTAGATACTATTTTTATTGATTCTATTATCAGTGAAAATATAGTTAATAAATTAGCCTTAAATAATCTTCCTATTATTTGTCAAGTGTCAGATTTATTATCTTATCAATCAGCTATTGAAAATAATCAAAATATTGATAATAATGAATGGGAAATAGAATTAAATTTATTTAGTAAAGTAAAAGTTATTTTAGTCAAGAATAAACACCAAGGAGAAAAACTTATTAGTTATAATCCTTCTTTAGTAGCTTATAATTTACCTAGTTTTAATAACTTAGTATCAGAAAGTAGATTTATAAATAATAGTAAAATTATTAAC
The DNA here is from genome assembly GCF_041753295.1 of Geminocystis sp. Taxonomy (NCBI): domain Bacteria; kingdom Bacillati; phylum Cyanobacteriota; class Cyanophyceae; order Chroococcales; family Geminocystaceae; genus Geminocystis; species Geminocystis sp. The sequence continues at coordinate 43,595 of NZ_JBGSUU010000106.1, read as the reverse complement.
TTTATTTGGGGTAAAAATAAACTAGAATATCAACAGATAATTAATAATGCTTTAAAAATTACTTTAGGGAATAAAATTATTAAAAATAACCTCAGTCAAGGAGGAGAAAAAATAGCAATATTTTATCCTTGGGGAGATATTTTAGAACGAAAAGCAGGGGCAAGTCAACGGGTTGGATTATTAATTGATTATTTACAAGAAAAAGGCCATTCTGTATGGTTATTTACAGTAGGAGAGGAAAAAGACTTAATTTTAGATAATGTGCGTTATAGTTTTTATGATCAAAATTTTGACGGTTTAGAGTTAATAAATCAAGTTTATACGAATAGCTATAATTCCTTAGTCACCATTAATTCATTGACAGAATTTGAAACTAATAATCACCAGAATAATCAAATATTAACAAATAATTTTCAAGAAATTTCAGAAGATTGGCGTTTAAGTATGTATAATCAATTTCCCTTTGATGATAACTTTAAAAAATCTATAACAAATATCATAGATTGGGCAGATATTGTCATTTTAGAATATCCTTTTTGGGCAAAAATTGTTAGTAAAATTTGTCAGGAAAAAAATATTAAATTAATTATTACTGCCCACGATATTTTATGTCAACAAGTATCTAAAAATTCTCCTATTTATCAAATCTTATTAGCAGAAGAAATCTCTAGTTTAAAAACAGCAAATAAAGTAATTTGTGTCTCAAAAGAAGATCAACAATTTTTATCACAATGGGGTATAAATAGTAAAGTTGTTTCTAATCCTGTTAACATCAATTTATCAGTAATAAATCATCAAGAAAAATATTTTAATCTTTATCCTTGGTTAACAGAAAATTATTGTTTATTCGTGGGAAGTGGACATTTTCCTAATATTGAAGCAGTAAAAGAAATAAAAAAAATAGCTAATAATTATCAGGGAAATCCTTGTAAATTTATTATCATTGGTAGTTGTTGTTTAGCAGAAAATAATGATTATTTTATCTCTTTAGGAAAAGTTGATTTAGAGTTATTAACTATAGTCTATCAACAGGCTAAATTAATATTAGCACCGATGTTATCAGGTACAGGATCATCTTTAAAAATAATGGAAGCAATGAGTTTTAATAAAGTTATTTTAGGCACAAAGATCGCCTTTCGTGGATATGATATAATCAATAAAACTCACGCTATTATTGAAGATAATTTAACTCAATATCCTGCTATCATTTCTCAACTTTTAACTAATAATAAAGAATTAAATTTCATTGGTAATAATGCTAAAAAATTAGCTCAAAATTATGATTATAAGGAATTATATCAAGATTATTTAGATTTTTAAATCAAGTTTGAGGTGATTATTATTATTTTACTTTACTAACTATATAACTAAGTGATAGAATAATTATGTAGTTAAAAAAAACAGGGTGAAAAAATGCTATTTCGTCAATTATTTGATCAAGAAACATGGACTTATACTTATCTCATAGCGGATATTGAAACAAAAGAGGCGGCGTTAGTTGATCCTGTATTAGAACAAGTATCCAGAGATTTAAAGTTAATTGGTGAGTTAGGTTTAACCTTAAAATATTCTATTGAAACTCATGTTCATGCTGATCATATTACTGGTACAGGTGAATTGAGAAAATTAACCCATTGTTTAGGTATTGTCCCCGAAAAAGCTCAGGTAAACTGTGCGGATCGTCACATAATTGACGGGGAAATTTTAATGTTAGGGAATATTGATATTAAAGCCATCGCCACTCCCGGTCATACAAATTGTCATTTCTCTTATTTAGTGAATAATACCCATTTATTAACGGGAGATGCTTTATTTATTAGAGGTTGCGGTAGAACTGATTTTCAGAGTGGCAATTCTGGTAATTTATATGATTCTATCACACAAAGATTCTTTACTTTATCTGATGATACTTTAGTTTATCCCGGTCATGATTATCATGGTCATACCCTATCGACTATCGGCGAAGAAAAAGAATTTAATCCTCGTATTTCCCATAAAAATCGTGAAGATTTTATCAAGATAATGGACAATCTTAATTTACCTAATCCTAGCAAAATTATGGAGGCAGTACCAGCTAATCAATTATGTGGAAAAGTTTAATAATTATTTACTTTTAAAATTTCTAATATTATTAACATTAAAATAACTTTATTAGGTAAAAATTGTCATGAATAAAACTTTATTAGAAACAACAATAAAATTGATTAATCCTCAAGAATTAATGGAAAAATTAATCAAGGAATCAGTTTTTTTAGTAGATGTTAGAGAGGAGGAAGAATATAATTTTGGTCACATTTGTACTGCTATTCTTAAACCTTCATCTCAATTTCACCCAGAGGAATGGTTACATCATCATAATATTATCCTTTATTGTCGCTCAGGCAAACGTTCTCATCAAATAGCGGAAAAATTAATAGCTTTAGGTATTACATCTGTTACTGAACTAGAAGGTGGTATTACAGCATGGCAACAAGCCAATTTTCCTCTGGTAAAGTGATTTAAAAAATATTATGCGGTTAACTTTTGGTTTATTTTTAGGGATTTTTGTTGGCTTAACCCTCGGATTAATCGGCGGTGGAGGCTCAATTTTAGCTGTTCCTATTCTTAAATATGTCATTGGTGCTTCAACAAAAGAAGCCATTGCCATGAGTTTATTTATAGTGGGAATTGTAAGTATTATTGGTTTAATACCCCATTGGCGACAGGGAAATGTCAATTTTTCTATAGCCTTAATTTTTATTCCTCCTGCCATGATAGGAAGTTTTTTAGGTGCAAAAATTAGTGATTTACCCATTATAAATGAGACAATTCAACTCATTAGTTTTGGCATTATTATGTTACTTGCTAGTATCTTAATGATTCTTAAAAGTAACCAAAAATATGAAAATAAGGATATAATTTTACCTGAAAAAAAAGAGATTATTAAGAATAAATATAGTCAACTTTTTATCACAATTATTGAAGGGTTTGGGGTTGGAATTTTAACAGGATTTGTAGGAGTTGGCGGAGGATTTTTAATTATTCCAGCCTTAGTTTTAGTGGGAGGAATACCTATGAAAGAAGCAGTGGGTACATCTTTAATTATTATTGCTTTTAATTCCGTTAGCGGTTTTGCTGGTTATTTAAACCAAGTGAATTTAAACTGGTTACTAATGATTAGTTTCACCGTCGCCGCTAGTATAGGAATTATTATGGGAGGGTATTTATCAGAAAAAATTAACGCTAAATATTTACAAAAAGGATTTGGTTATTTTGTCTTAACCGTTGCAATTTTTATTTTAATTGTTCGTTAAAATAAGTCATTTAAAATTATTGTAATGTGATAATAAGTTGTAAATTTTAAAAAGATTTTAGCTATTTATAGTTACTTTTCAATCTTTAATTACTCATCAACAATTTAGGATTGCTGTAACTAAGTAGGCAAAATAAAAAGTAAAATTTATTTTAGGATGGAAAACGTTAATTTCTTAACTCATTACTCATTACTTATTACTCATTACTTATTATTCATTACTCATTACTCCACTTCTGCAAAAAGTCTAATACTTATTTATTTGATTTTTGTTGTTGTTGATAGAGGTAAAAATAACGCCCCATCATAGCCATTAATTCTTGATGAGTACCTTTCTCTACAATTGAACCATTATCCATAACTAAGATTAAATCAGCATTTTGAATTGTACCTAAACGATGGGTAATAAATAATACTGTACGATCTTGGAAAGCATGAATTAAATTTTGACATACTTGAGCTTCTGTATTATAGTCTAACGCACTTGTGGCTTCATCTAAAATTAACATTCTTGGATTTTGTAACACAGAACGAGCGATCGCAATACGTTGTCTTTGCCCACCTGAGAGAGAAGCGCCTCTTTCACCGACTCTGGTATTATAACCGTTAGATAAATTCATGATAAATTCATGGGCAACAGCAACTTGAGCCGCTTTAATGATTTCTTCTGTGGTAGCATCAGGACTGGTTAAAGCAATATTTTCTAAAATTGTACCATCAAATAACAAACTTTCTTGGGGTACTACTCCTATTTGACGACGTAAAGAATACAATTCCACACGGTTAACGTCATAGCCATCAATCAAAATACGCCCTGATTCAGGCTCATAAAGTCGAGAAACCAGCTTTGTCATGGTACTTTTTCCAGCGCCACTTTCTCCCACAATACCGACAAATGTACCCGCAGGAAACTCGATACTAACGTTATTTAATTGTAAAGGGCCATGGGGTTTAAAACGAAAACAGACATTATCATATTTTAAAGTGCCTTGAATGGAGGGCATAGGAATGTTATCTCTATCTTCCTCCGCTTCTTGAGGATGATCTACAATATCAGCTAAACGTTCAAGAGATAAAGCAGTTTGTTGAAAATTTTGCCATAGTTGAGCGAGACGTAAAATCGGTGAAGTAACATAACCTGAGATAATACGGAAAGCGATTAATTGCCCTAAAGTTAAGTCTCCTTTCAATACTAAATAAGCACCAACCCATAATACTAGGAGTTGTGATAATTTATTTAAAAAGTTACTCGCTGAACCTGCTAAAGTTTGAGTAATAACAGTTTGAAAACTTGTACCGACATATTTAGCATAACGCTCTTGCCACTCCCAACGGGATTTTAATTCGATATTTTGAGCTTTAACGGTTTGAATCCCTGACATAATTTCTACCAGATGGGATTGAGTTTCAGCGTTACGCTCGGCTTTTGCTCGTAGTTGACGACGAATCAAAGGAGAAAATACAAGGGTTAGAAGCACGAAAATAGGAATAATACCCAAAGCCACAAAAGTTAATAATGGGCTATAAACGAACATAACCGCAATATAAATAACGGAGAAAATGGCATCTAAAACCACTGTTAAAGCAGTTCCTGTTAAAAATGACCTAATATTCTCTAACTCGTTAATACGGGTAGAAATTTCTCCGACAGGACGCTTTTCAAAGTATCTAAGAGGTAAGCGTAAAAGGTGATCGATAATATCCGAGCCTAAAGTCATATCGATGCGATTGGTTGTATCTGTAAAAGAATACGTCCGCAAAGTGCTTAAAATGGCTTCAAATACCGCCAAAACCACTAAAAATATACCTAAAACTTGCAAGGTATCAGGGCTATTTTGCACAATTACTTTATCAATGATAATCTGAATCATTAAAGGATTAGCAAGGGCAAATAATTGAACAAAGAAGGAAGCAATAAAAACTTCTATTAAACTCCATTTATATTTAATTAAAGATGGTACAAACCAACTTAAACCAAATTTTTCTTGGGCAGTTTCTTTGGTTAGTTTGAGGAGTAAAACCTTACCTTCTTGCCCCCAAATTTCGAGAAAATCATTAGTTTTATATTCTCTTACAGCACCACGACGAGGATCTGCTACTACAATAGTTTTATCACTGGTAGCATAGATAACCACTAAACTATCAGATAATTTTGTTAAAAAAGGGCCTTCTAAACGTCCAAAAGCACCAGCAGGAAGCCCTATTAATTGAGCATTTAAGCCGATTAATTCAGTAATTGCCCCACAAATATCAAGAGATAAACGTCCTCCTCTATGTACTTGTTCTTTTATAATACGAACTAAAACCTCCCCTCGATAAGGAATTTTATAGTATTTTGTAAGCATTCGCATACAAGCAATACCAATTTCTGCCTCTGTTTTTCCACTAAAAAAAGGATAGTTTTTCAGAGGTTTTTTACTTTCTTTGGTTAAAGAAGAGGGTTGTTTTTGTAGGAGAGTAGAATCGGCGATGGGAATATCTTGATTATCCATCAACACCGAGGGGGTAACAGTGGGAGTTTTATTCTCTTTATGGGAATTATCATCCGCCCAAACGTCTTCTATTTCTTCTGTTTCAACGGTAATATTGTCAATATTTTTAAGATTGTATAATTCTTGAGATTTCGGTAATTGTAAGGAAATAAAGCGACAATCACTATCAAGGGTTAATTTAGTATTTGATGGTACTTCTGAACCTATTTCTTGATCTTTAATTGTGCCACTACTCAATACCCAGATTTGATTTTCAGGAGGAGGAGGTAATTGTTGTTGTTTTCCTGAAGATAAATTATAAACTTGAGTATAATTAAGAGCTTGTTGGGTTAATTTTTTAAGATTACCTTCACCGATAGCGTGATGAATAAATTGATAGCTTAATAAGTTGAAGATTTCAATTAAACCTGCTTGATTTTGATAATACTCTTTCAATGATGGATGTTTATTGACTAACTTTAAAAATTTCTCTCTATCTAAAGTTAAGGCGATTACTTCTGTGGAGGCAATGGCAGTTTCTGAAGGAAATCCTCTAATTAAACTTTCCCAACCGATAACGCAACCATTACTCAAAAGCTGTAAACTAATAGGTTGACTATTAAGAGTATCATAAGCAATACAACGGGCTTGACCTTCGTAGATTATAGCAATATGAGGTGGAATTTTCTCTTTGATTAGCATAATCTGTCCCATTTCATATTTTAATGGTTGAAAATGCTCAGATAATTCTTGAAGTGTATTTTGTGATAATTGTTTAAAAGGCTCAATAGTAGCAAGAAACTCTCCTACTGAACTAACAGTATATACCATGATTAATAATTGTTCAGAAATTTAAGTAATTTTGATTTTAAGATTTTTTATATAGTTAATCGTAATTTTAAACCGAAAATATCAGATTTTATTGATGATTAATTAACTAAGATTGAACAAAATAGGATTAAGAGATATTATTAATTAACCTTGGATCATTTTTTATTCTCTGCTAAGTTGAAATTTTACTTGTTTTTGTAATTGTTCATTCAGCCAGTTATTAAATAATTCATCTAATAATCTACGTTTCATATTTCCATCTAATGGTGCGACTAAATATTTCTCTAATCGTAAAATAACATTCCATTCACCGATTCTCATGGGTGGCAAAACTTCCCCAGGTTGAGATGTCATGAGTTTTTGTGCAATTTGTGGATGTGGTACACTTAACTCCACAGGCCCCATTAATCCACCTGTTTCGGCTTCTGCACCTTGAGAATATGCCCTTGCTATTTCTGAAAATTCTTTTTCTCCTTCACAGATACGAAAATATAATTCTTGTGCTTGTCCTACGTTTGTTGTCCTAATTAATGAGTAAACTATCTTGTCTAGTTGGTTTTTTCTTTTTAAATAATAAGATTCTATTTCATTACTCCATGTTTCTTCTTTATATTTTTCTAGTTTAGTATTTCTTAAAATTCTTTGTTGTAATTGTTCCCTTGTCAAATAATTTCTTTCTAACCATCCTTGTAATTTTTCAGTATCATTAGGATTTAGTTGCATTTGCATAAAGAATTGTTGCTCCGCCATCGCTGTTTCTTCTGGGCTACATTGGATATTGGCGATCGCCTGATCTAAAATAATCTCCCTAGCTAAAGGCGCAATCATTTGTTTTTCAGCTAAAAGAGGAAAAATATTTTCAGGAGTAATAATAATATTACCTACTTCCATTTTATAAGTCATATAAATTGATTAATAAAGATAACGAAAATACTATAGCAAAGATAGGAGTAATGAGTAATGAGTAATGAGTAATGAGTAATGAGTAATGAGTAATGAGTAATGAGTAATGAGTAATGAGTAATGAGTAATTAATTCCTAATATTTACGATTCTTTACAAAATGACGAAAATTTGATATAAAATGTATCAATTTGAAAGAAAAACCAAGAGGTAAAAGCTCTCTATGTATATTGTTCATATTGCTTCAGAGTGCGCACCTGTAATTAAAGCAGGGGGATTAGGAGATGTCGTTTATGGGTTAAGTAGAGAAATCGAAAATAGAGGTCATACAGTCGAAATTATTTTACCTATGTATGATTGTATGCGTTACGATCATATTTGGGGTTTACATGATGCTTATAAAGATTTATATGTGCCTTGGTATGATGGGGCAATTCATTGTTCTGTCTATTGTGGTTGGGTACATGGCCGACTATGCTTCTTTATTCAACCCCATTGTGAGGATAATTTCTTTAATCGAGGTTGCTACTACGGAGAAAATGATGACGATATGAGGTTTGCTTTTTTCTCGAAAGCGGCTTTAGAATTTCTTTTTATTAGTAATAAACGCCCAGATATTATCCATTGTCATGATTGGCAAACAGGATTAATCCCTGTCATGTTATATGAGATGTATAAATGGCATGGTATGGCAAATCAAAGAGTTTGTTATACTATCCATAACTTTAAACATCAAGGTATTTGTGGCTCTGAAATATTAGAAGCTACGGGGTTAAATAATGCTCCTTATTATTATAGTTATGATCGTCTCAAAGATAACTTTAATCCTTTTGCTTTGAATATGATGAAAGGAGGTATTGTTTATTCTAATCACGTTAATACCGTTTCTCCTCACCACGCATGGGAAGCAAGATATAGCGGTGTGAGTTATGGTTTAGGTCATACTTTAGAACTTCATCACTATAAATTTAACGGTATTCTCAACGGAATTGATTACAATATTTGGAATCCTGAAATAGATACTTTTATCCCTTATCAATACAATATCAGTGATATTAGTAATAAAGCTAAAAATAGACAAGCCTTAAGAGAAAGACTATTATTAAAAGATGATAAAAAACCTATTGTGGCTTATATTGGCAGACTTGATCGTCAAAAAGGTGTGGAATTAGTACATCATTCTTTATACTATTCTCTCCATCATAATGCGCAATTTGTCTTATTAGGTTCAGCGACTGAGTCTTCTATTAATAGTTGGTTTTCCCATGAAAAATACTTCCTCAATAATAACCCTGATTGTCATTTAGAGTTAGGTTTTAATGAAGAATTAGCCCATTTAATTTATGCTGGAGCTGATATAATTGTCGTACCTAGTGACTATGAACCTTGTGGCTTAACTCAAATGATTGGTTTAAAATATGGTACAGTTCCTGTAGTTCGTGGTGTTGGTGGTTTAATTGATACAGTTTTTGATAAAGATAATGATCAAAATCATCAAGAAACCCAAAGAAATGGATTTGTTTTTTATCAAACGGATCATAATGCCTTAGAATCAGCTTTAGGACGAGCGATCGCATTATGGTATCATAATCCTAAAGAATTTGAAAAACTCCAAAAAAAAGGGATGGAATATGACTATTCTTGGAAAAACCCTGGGCAAAAATACATTGATTTATATGATTTTTTACGCCATAAATAAGGTATCAGGTATTAGATTAGACTTCTTGCAGAATTGGAGTAATGAGTAATGAGTAATAAGTAATAAGTAATGAGTAATGAGTAATGAGTAATGAGTAATGAGTAATGAGTAATGAGTAATGAGTAATGAGTAATGAGTTAAGAAATTAACGTTTTCCATCCTAAAATAGATTTTACTTTTTATTTTGCAAGAGGTCTATTAAATTAAAACTGTTAAATTATAACGTTTATATTTTTATCATAACTGTTATAGAAGAGTCATAAATAATAATAACAATTAACAATTAACAATTAATAATAATATTTCAGAAAAAATAACTCTTAAGATTGCGTAAAAAATAGTTTTATTCCACATTTTTGAATTTCATCTTATTTTCATATTTATTTGACAGTATAAAGAGTGAAAGAGATTCTAGTTTTAAAAATGAGGTAAAACTTAATTATGAGGCAAAATAAGCTCAATAGACGCAAATTCCTGCAATTTTCAGGAGGATTTGCTAGTTTTATTACCTTACATCAAATTCTTCCCGTTTCTGCTAAAGAGAAGAATGTTGAAGAAGATATTATTAATTTACAAGTAGAAAAAACTGAGATTACCATTGGCGATGTTATAACGATGGGTTATACTGTCAATAATAGTTTACCAGCTCCAACGATTCGCTTAAAAGAAGGGCAAACTGCGACAATAAAAGTAACCAATAATCTTAAGGAAGATACCTCAATTCATTGGCATGGTTTAATTTTACCAGCAAATATGGATGGAGTGCCGGGGGTAAGTTTTCGAGGGATAAAACCAAAAGAAACTTTTACTTATCAATTTCCAGTAACTCAAAACGGTACTTATTGGTATCATAGCCACAGTGGAATGCAAGAACCTTTAGGACATTATGGCGCTATAATAATTGAACCTCGTGATGGCGATCCTTTCGAGTATGATCGAGATTATGTTATTTTACTGTCAGATTGGAGTTTTGAGAATCCCCACGCAATTCTCGCTAATTTGAAAAAAATGCCTACTTATTATAATTATCAGCGTCGCACTGTGGGTAATTTAGTGCAAGATTGGGAATGGAAACAAATGCGTATGGATTCTTCTGATATTGCTGACGTGACGGGGGCAACTTATACTTATCTTTTAAATGGTAAAACGGCGGATAAAAATTGGACGGGAATTTTTCAACAGGGTGATAAAATTAGACTAAGATTTATTAACGCCTCCTCCATGACATTTTTTGATGTGAGGATTCCGGGGTTAAAGATGACAGTATTACAAGCTGATGGTCAAAATGTACAACCAGTCACGGTAGATGAATTTAGGATGGGAGTAGCCGAAACCTATGACGTAATTGTTGAACCAACTACCCAAGAGGCTTATACTATATTTGCCGAGACAATGGATCGCAGTGGTTATGTTCGAGGTACACTAGGGATAAAAGAAGGATTATCTGCTGAAATTCCAGCCCGAAGAGAGCGCCCTTTGCGTACAATGGCAGATATGGGGATGGATCATAATATGGTAGGAATGGATCATAATACCCATAATATTTCATCTTCTGTTACTACAGATCATAGTAGTCATAATTCTTCATTATCGGATCATAGTAACCATAATCAACCAAAAAATGATATGTCGAATATGAGTCACAATGATCATGATATGTCGAATATGTCAGGAATGAATCATGATAACCATGACATGAGTCAAAATCAACCCTTAGATTTTTCTTGGCAACCTCATGGGAAAAATAATCATGGTTTAGGAAATGCGGCTACGCCAATGATGGTAAAAAATCGTTTAAATGAAGCAGGAATTGGCTTAGAAAATGCACCTCATAAAGTGTTAGTTTATACGGATTTAAAAAGTCTTAAACCCCTAAAAAATAAAAGAAAACCAGATAGAGAAATTGAGTTACATTTAACTGGTAATATGGAACGTTATATGTGGTCATTTGATGGGAAAAAATACTCTGAAGATAAACAAATAAACTTTAATTATGGCGAAAGATTAAAGCTAACTTTTGTTAATGATACCATGATGGAACATCCCATACATTTACATGGAATGTGGATGGAATTAGTTAACGGTAATGGTATTTATCAACCTCGAAAACATACCATAATTGTTAAACCAGCAGAAAAATTATCTACAGAAATTGATGTTGATGCTAAAGGAAAATGGGCTTTTCACTGTCATTTAATGTATCACATGGATGTAGGAATGTTTAGGGTTATTAATGTTATCGGTTAATCTTAGGTTGATTTAAACAATGTGCAACCAATCAAAAATCTTTATATATTCTTGTGGGATTTCTCTTCTTCAACCCAACCGACAATTAAAATTTTTATAAACAAAAATAGTATTAATATTAATGTCCAAAATTATCAAAAGATATTCGTTATTAAGTGTAATCTTATCTATAAATTTTATCTTGTTTTCGCAAAATAGTAAAGCGGAAAAAGTTAATAATATTAACATAAAAAATTCTATTAGTATTGATAGTTTTAATTCGGAAAATACCATCAAAGATAAACAACTTTTTTTTCAAGATATTAAACATAATAATTTTATACATCAAGAAAAAAACTTTATTTTTGCTCAACATAATCATAACAGTGAATCAGATTTTGGTGAACCTATCCATGATAATCAAATTTTTTCTAATGTACTTTTTGATCAATTAGAATATCAGGTAAATGATAGCCAAAATATTTTTAATTGGGATGTTAGCGGTTGGGTTGGTGGTGATTATCAAAAACTTGTCTTTAAAACTGAGGGTGATGTTAGTTTAGATGATGGTAACGGTGAAGCGGAATTACAACTTTTATACAGTAAACAAATTTCTCCTTACTGGGATTTTCAGGCTGGTTTACGTTACGATCAATTATACGGTAATAAAGGAAATAGTCGAGGTTTTGCCGTTATTGGAATACAAGGATTAGCACCTTATTTTTTTGATATTGATAGCGCTTTATTTATTAGTAATCAAGGGGATATTTCCGCTAGATTTAAAGCTGAATATGAATTATTACTTTCTCAAAAATTAATTTTACAACCGAAAATTGAAACTAATTTAGCTATTCAAGAAGTCAAAGAATTTGACATTGGTAGTGGTATTAATAACTTGGAGTTGGGATTAAGATTACGTTACGAAATTAATCGACAATTTGCTCCTTATATTGGTGTTAGTTGGAATAAACTTTTTGGTAATACGGCTAATTTTGCTGAAAAAAAAGGAGAAAGTAGCGATGATGTAAAATTTGTCATGGGTGTTAGATTGATGTTTTAAATTATTTAATCAAACAATTTCTAGTATTTTTCCTTAATTTTATTAATTTTCATTCTAATTTCATTTTTATCAGGCAAAATTAAAGATAATAAAAAAGGGGGTTAATTCCCCTCTTTAAGTAAATATTTATGACGAAATCTTAAAGTTTTTTCTCTTAGTGATTGTGATGATTTTCGTTTTTTTCATCATTGTCATTATCGTCGTCTTTTTCTTTATCTTCAGAATGTTTATCATCATTACTTTTTATTCCTTTAACTTCTTGCTTGTCATTAGAAAAAGAATAACTTTCTTGACTGAATACAGGAAAAGTAGTGACAGTTAAATTAAAAATAATCCCACTCAAAAACAAAACACTTATGAATAATTTATTGGTAATTTTCATTGATTTAATTTCTTTTTTTACTAGCGAATAATTATAATGTTAACTATCAATAGTAAATATCTGGTAAAGAAATAATCTCAATGCAAAATTAAGTAGATTTATCAATCTTTAGTTATAAACTGATTAAAAATAGTGGCAATTAATGTTATAATGAGAGATTGTCTAAATAGTTCGTTTTTAAAACTTGAATTTAATTCTCGAGATTAACAAGATTTACGCAAAGAAGTTAATTCAGCCTCTCTAAAAGATTAAGAGGTAGTGCGTCAGTTATAGTTAATAAATTAAAGGCGATATTGACAATTTTTGATGCTTTACAGATATAATATTACCCATGAAAACCAGTTGGATTAATCGTGCTGATCGTTTAAGTGCCTTACCTCCCTATGTTTTTGCTCGTTTAGATGAATTGAAAGTTAAAGCCACAGAGCAAGGTTTAGATTTAATTGATTTAGGTATGGGCAACCCTGATGGTGCAACCCCTCAACCTATTATCGAAGCGGCAAAAGAGGCTCTAAATATCACTAAATATCATGGTTATCCACCTTTTGAAGGTACAGCAGATTTTCGTCAAGCGATCGCCAATTGGTATCAAAGACGTTATCAAGTTGACTTAAGTGCCGATAGTGAAACGTTACCATTACTCGGCTCAAAAGAAGGCTTATGTCATTTAGCATTGGCTTATATTAATCAAGGAGATACGGTTATTGTACCAAGTCCATCTTACCCTGCTCATTATCGAGGTCCAGCTATTGCAGGAGCGGACATTTATGCACCCATATTAACGGCAGAAGAAGATTGGGTGTTAAATTTAAGTAAAATTCCTGAAGATGTAGCTCAAAGAGCAAAAATACTTTATTTTAATTATCCGAATAATCCCACCAGTGCCACTGCACCCCGTAGCTTTTTTGAAGAAGTGGTATCATGGGCGAAGCATTATCAAATTATGTTAGTTCATGATTTAGCCTACGCCGAATTAGCTTTTGAAGGTTATAAACCCACGAGCTTATTACAAATTAAAGGAGCAAAAGATATTAGTGTAGAATTTCATACTCTCTCTAAAACTTATAATATGGCTGGTTGGCGTGTGGGTTTTGTTGTAGGGAATACCGATATTATTCAAGGTTTACGCACTCTCAAAACTAACCTTGACTATGGTATTTTCAGTGTCATTCAAGCCGCAGCGCAAACAGCTTTACAATTACCAGATACTTACATTTATGAGGTACAACAAAGGTATCAAAAACGTCGAGATTTTGTCATAGAAGGTTTAACTAAGTTAGGCTGGAATATGAAACCTTCTAAAGCCACTATGTATTTATGGGTACAAGTTCCTCGTAATTCCAATTCCACAGATTTCGCCCTTAATGTTTTGCAAAATACGGGGGTTGTCGTAACTCCGGGTAACGCTTTTGGCGAGGGAGGTGAGGGTTATGTGCGACTTAGCTTAATAGGTGATTGCCAACGATTAGGAGAAGCCTTACAACGGTGGGAAAATGCAGGAATACGTTATTAAATATCCTCATGAATCATGATAAAAGTTAGAAAGGAAACGGGGAGATAGAAAGGAAACGGGGAGATAAAAAGGAAACGGGGAGTTAGGAAGAATATTGAATAGTGTGTATAACTGAGATCTTGCACTAGATCAAAAATACTTAATAAGCAAAAGTAAAAAAATCAATTTTAGTATAGTTTGAGTCAATTTTAATCCCTTTGCCCTTTGCCCTTTGCCCTTTGCCCTTTGCCCTTTGCCCCTTGCCCAACCTTCACCAGTTAATAGGGTGCAAGATCTGAGTATAAACTCATTATTTAAAACCTGACACCCGAAACCTGATACCTGTAACCTATTCTTAATGTTACTAGAAATAATATATCAATTTACCAAGGCTAATTTTTCTAGTAATAAATCTATATTAAAATGTTCTTCTATCAAATTTTGGACACATTCTACCTTAATAGTTTCGTGTAGTCTTACCCTGCCAAAAGCCCCATCGATAATTTCTACAGAAGTTAAGGTATCAAAATCTACGGTTAAAATCGGTATTTCTAAGTCTTCAGCCCTTGCTAAAATTAATTGTTGTGGCGGAGTATGACCTGTTAAAATTAAGCAGTTTGTAGAGCTTTCTAAGGCGGCTAATTGTAAATCTGTGCGATCGCTTCCTGTTACGACAGCCATATTTTGCCGTTGACGGAAATATTCTAAAGCGGAGTTGACATTCATTGCACCGACGGTAAGACTTTCTACCATTAAGTCTAAACGATCTTCACGACATAAAACTTTAGCTTTTAATTGAGAAACCAATTCACGGACACTTACGCTTTGTAATAATCTATCCGTAGGTAACATTCCTAAAATATCGATATTTTGAGACTTGAAAAAAGGTTTAATGGTATTTTCTAAAACGTCTAATTGTTCATGAGGAATACTATTAATTAAAACACCTAAAAGACGATTTCCTAGAGATTTCTTAGCTGCTAAAATTTGGTCAATAATCAATAAAGGTTCATATTTTACCACTAATAATACAGAAGCGTCTATTTTTTGTGCAATTTCTTCTGCCGAAAGATTAAATAAATTTCCTTGAGTTAAATTTCCTGCACCTTCTAAAAGAATTAAATCTGCTTCAATAGACTCACAATATTCTAATAATTGATCTTCATAATTATTTTCTTTGCCAAGATATTCAAGAATAGTTTTTTCGTTGAGTAATAGTAAAGGAGATTTTACTTGAGATGGTGACAAATTTAAAGTTTGAGTAATAAATTGTAAGTCTTGTTCATCTCTTAAAGTATCACAAGAGTTAAAACAAGTGCCGATAGGTTTACCGTAACCAAGTTTAATGTTTTTCTTTTGAAGTTGATGGGCAATGCCTAAAATTGTAGCTGATTTTCCTGTATATGGTTCACTAGAAGCGATTAACAAATATTTACTTGACATAATAATTACTGATAATATTTTTTTGAAGAAAGACTAAATTACTACAAGACTCCTTTAGAGCTTGGTATTTCATGAATACGACGAGAATCGATTTCTACAGCCATGCGCATAGCTCTAGCAAAGGCTTTAAAAGTAGCTTCGATGATATGATGAGAGTTGATACCGTCTAGTTGACGAATATGTAAAGTAATTTGACTATGATTAACTAAAGCCACAAAAAACTCTCTCACTAATTGAGTATCATAATTACCAACTCTTTGGGTAGGTATTTCTAAACCATAGCTTAAATGTGGACGACCTGAAAAATCAAGGGCAACTTGAATTAAAGCTTCGTCTAAGGGAGCGACAAAATGTCCAAAACGATGAATCCCTTGACGATTACCCACAGCTTGAGCGATGGCTTTTCCTAGGGTAATCGCTACATCTTCATTAGTATGATGATCATCTATTTCGATGTCTCCAATGCCTTGAATATCTAAGTCAAATAAACCATGGGAGCAAAGTTGATGTAACATATGATCGAGAAAAGGAATGCCAGTGTTAACATTACATTTTCCTTCTCCATCAAGGTTAACTTCTACTTTAATGTCTGTTTCTTTAGTAGTGCGACTGACAGAAGCAACACGACTTTGATGAGAGATAAATTCTAAATTATTAGTAATAACTGACATTATTTAATTTAAGTTTTAGTCCGATTTAAAAAATAAAAATATTAAATATAATTATGATCACTTTTTTTCCTAAAGAAAAGATAACTTATAAATTAATTAATTGTTAATTGTTAATTGTTGATGATTAATTAATAGTAGCCATGTTCTGGTTGCATTTGGGGCATAGCTAGTTCAAAATTAGAAGGATCTCTTAAAAAACGAAAAGCCTCTTCTTCTAGGCGATGGATTAAGTAACCTTCTATGACGTTAGTAAGACGAAGACAAGTTAGATACCCTTCCATGTATATTCTTAACTCTTCATAGCGACTACCTCTTTGCCATAAATCCACCATTCCGTCAGTTAATTTTTGATAGTATCGAATAACAAAGGGATCTGTTAGCATAATTTTTCTTGTTATCTGTTGATATTAATATTGACAGTTATGAAATACGATGCTTTCATTTTCTTATTCTAGCTTAATTACCCGGAAAGCCAACATACCAAAAATATGTAATCATTGGTATTAAAGTCGCTAATGCTACCAAAACGATCATCCAAATAGTGGCGCTACGATCATTAGTTTCTTCGGCGGTGGCAAAAGTTCCATCTATAGCTAATTCTTTAACTTCAGGAGGCCCTGGATCTTCTTTTCCTGATAAAACGGCAATCATACGATTACTTACGTCTATTAGAGCCTGATTATATTGTAAATTTTTGAGGGGAATAACGGCGGTTTCTTTAAGTAAACTTTCACTGATGTCAGGAGTTAAAAAAGTACTAGATTCTTCACCACTACGAATAGCAGTACGATTAGTTAAAGTATCTAAAACTAATAATGTTTGGTTATTTTGTTCTTCAGGAGTAGGATACCAAGACGTAAAAATATCATCAGTTAAAGAATCGATAGTTTGATCATAATCAAGACGATTAATAACTACCATGCGAGTTTCATTGCCTGTTTTTTGAGCTAAAAGTCCTAATTCATCACTCAATTGTGATTCTGTTGCTTTACTAATTACTTCTGCATTGTCAATAACCCAAACATTTTCACCAGCATTAACTATTGGTAAATCATAGACTCCTGTGGCGGCGGCATTATTAACATTTACATTTAGTAATAAAACTAATGAAAGAAAAAAAGTACTAATAATGGCGTTTATTTTCTTCATAAAATTATTTTTCCTTATGGTCACATTTTAAATATTCTTTTAATTATCTCATGTTATTCTGAGAATTGATCTTAAAAATAACGGAAGATTATTAACATATATTATCTGTGGAAAGTAAGATTTTTTTTACAGTACTAAAGAACTAAATTAGTTTAGTTTTAAAATTAATTTTTATTTTTTGGAAATCAAATTTGAGTTAAACCAATGTATGGCGTTGGCGATCGCTGTATCAATATCAGTTTGAGGTAATCCTAACTCTTCAATGGCTTTAGTGGAATTATAATACATAAATTGAGCCGACATTTTTACTCCTTCCACTGCTATAGAAGGGGATTTACCGAATTTTGTCAAGATATATTCATCAATCATCCCAATAGTTAAAGGAATCCATAGAGGTAATTGAATTTTTGGAGATGGTTTACCGCTAATGGAGGCTAATTTTAGAAGAAACTGTTGTAAAGTTAAATTTTGATTTCCTAATATATAACGGTGTCCAGTTTTACCTTTTTCTAAAGCTAAAAGATGTCCTTTTGCTACGTCTTGAACATCAATAAAATTTAAACCAGTATTAACAAAACCGGGCATATTTCCTGTTAAAAATCTGACAATAATTTCTCCTGTAGGAGTGGGTTTTAAATCATAAGCACCGATGGGAGTGGTAGGATTTACAATAACAATATCTTGACCATTTTTGACGGCTAAATGAGCTTCTTGTTCAGCATAATATTTTGATTTTTTATAATTACCAATTAAATTTTTTACGGAGGATTGATAAGTTTCATCAGCTAAAATACCATCTTTTCTAACACCAATAGCAGCCACAGAACTTGTATAAACTGTACGTTTAATACCAGCTTTTTTTGCACATTGTAAAATATTTCTCGTACCTAAAACATTACTTTGATATAGTAAATCTTTATCTTTTAACCACAGAGAATAATGAGCACCAACATGAAATAAATAATCACAATCAGCCATATTTTGAGCTAAATTTTCATCATTTAAACTTCCTTCTAATAATTCTACATTTAAGTTTTTTAGATTAGTTAAATCAGCATTTTTTCTAACTAAAACTTTGACTTGATATTCTTGAGACAATAATAATCTAACTAAATTTGCACCCACAAAACCAGTTGCACCTGTGACAAAAACTTTTTCTTTCATTAACTATAAAAGCTCTATATTTATTGTAAAAAACTATCAAAAATAGGGTATATTTTACGCCATTAGATAATTTTAATCAGAGAAAATTGATTCAATAGACACCTTAAATATATAATAATTTAAAGAAAAGCAACTATAAATTGGTTAGTACATATATTCTGTCTGTTTCTCTATGCTCTTACTTTAATAAATAAGTAGTTTCCATTGCACACTATGGTTCATTATCGAGCATTCCGACAAGCCTTAATAGCGGTATCTTCGCTGATCTTGGTGCGAGCGCCATATTTACCGTTGACGTAGAGTAAACTTTTCATGCAATTAGCGATCGCCTCACCCGATCCTCCCGTATCTGATGTTCCCCCATTGGGAATGACAATGATGGAATTGGGAGAAGAATTATTTGGAGAGACTTGGGGCGAAGCAGGACAGCCAAAGGCATTGCATTTTTCTCCCATAGGCGGTTTAGGACAACCAAAGGCATTACATTCAGCGGCACTTGATTCAGAACACCCAAAAGCATTACAACCAGCATAAGCTATTTTAGGGGCAATACTGAGACTAGAGGCTAAAAAGAGGATAATACCGAATCCTTTTAAAGGGGTAATGGGGAGAAAAGAGTTGGCCATGGCATTTTTTTTGAGTATGTGAATAAATAGGAAGAAAGTGATTGCGTCTTTGGTTAAATGCCCTTTAATATTAGCATCAAGTATGGTAAAAATCCGATGCTAAATAGACAAAGTTTAAAAAAGGAATTTTAAGATAGTTCCAATCAGTTATTACCCATAAGCTAATAAGTATTAGTGTTTACTTTAACCAGTAAATTTGATGATTGGTGAAGGATGTAATTGTAGTTTTTTCTCATTAAAATTTTTCGCCGATGCCAAAATGAATACGATTATCTCCCTCATTATTGATAGCATAATCAATACGAATAGGGCCAACGGGAGATTGAACTCTAACCCCTAATCCATAACCAAAGCCATCACCGCTTAAGCCTCTGACTTCAGAAGGTTTACCGATAACGGCACTTCCCGAACCTAGAGTTGTCCCATAGTCAAAAAACAGAGTACCCGCCAAGAAGGAAACAATGGGGAAACGATATTCTGCCGTAGCTTGAAAGAAAGATCTACCGTTACCTAAATCCCCTTCACCATAACCCCTGACAGAATTACTACCACCGATAACAAAGGCTTCATAGGGGGGTAAATCACCTAAAACAGTTCCTCCTTGAAAGTTAAAAGCAAGAGTTTGAGGACCTTTAACAAAATCAAAATTAATTAATTTCAAAGGTAGATAATAACTATAACTAGCACGAACACGATTAAACAAAATCGAAGTCAAAGGAAGACTTTGTTCCATGCCGAGTAATAATAAACTACCACTGTTGGGACGTAAACCATTATCTCTGGTGTCTTGGGAGGCATTAAATCTAACGGTGAATATATCATCAATACCACTGTTATTAAATGCTAATTTTTGATTACCAAAGGCTTGTCCAGAACGAGGAGAAAGATTACTATCAGAATCCTGCACTTCTATGTGTTGATATTGAAAACCTGTGGTTAGAACCCAATCAGCTTTAGAGAAAGCATCTTCAGCTAAAGGACGAGATAAGGTAAAACCAGCACCAGTACGCACTACCCTTGGACTATCATTATTTCTTTCTGTACGAATAGTCTCTGTATCCGTACCATCATAAACTAGAGAAATAGATCTTCGACGAAAAATATTACCCGTGTAAGAAGTACGATAAGGATCTCCACCAATCCAAGGATCTTGAAAACTAACATCAAATAATAATTCTCTTTCTCCTAATTGAAATTCTAAACCTACGGTTTGATTATTACCGCCTAAATTTCTTTCTTGATAGCTAACTGTACCAAATAAACCGCTAGTGGAACTAATACCAGCCCCTGCGGCTAAAGATCCTGTATTATTTTCTACTACATCAACGTTCATGATAACTTGAGAAGGATCATCTCCGGGTGCAAAAGATAGTTTAACATCTTCAAAAAGACCTAAACCAAATACTCTTTGTAAATCTTCTTGGGCAGTACGACGGTTAAAAATATCTCCCGGTTTTAGCTGTATTTCTCTGGTAACAATAAATTCTCTCGTCTTACCTTTAACTTCTTCTTGCTCACTGTTAAAGTATCGCACTTGAATATTTTGTAATTGTCCTTCGGCGATAATGAGAGTTACAACACCATCAGGACTGATTTGTGGCGCACCAACGACTTGAGCCAAATCATAACCATTATCGGTGTACCATTTATTTATTTCTGTGATTCCTTCTTGTAAATCTCTTAAATTAAGAATTTTTCCGTATTGCTCTTCAAAGGCTTTTTTAAGTACTTCTGGAGGTAAAGGAGATTTTTTAGTGGTACTTTTTTCTGGGAGAGTTTGAATTTCTACTTGTTGTAGGATGGGATTAGGCACAACAGCAAAAGTAATTTTTACCCCTAGTTGGGTATCTTCTGGCGTTACTTTAACATTACTAAAATAACCAGTGGCATAAATAGCGTTAATGTCTTCTTGTAATCTTGATCTGGTGGTTGTACGCCCTGGATTTGTTCTAATGGTATTATAAACTAGGTCTTTGAGTTCACCTTCTACCCCTGTAATAGATACTTCTGACACTAAAACACGAGCTTCTTCGCTAGGGGTTTCTGTGGCAGGAGGAGTTTGGGGAGGTGTAACGGGGGTTTCTGTGACAGGAGGAGTCTGGGGGGAGGTGACAGGGGTTTCTGTTTGAGCGATTAAATCAGATGGAGTTGATACTGAAGCGTTTTCTGGGTTGACAGAGACTGGAATAGGAATAGAGTCAGTTTCTGATTTGGCAAATTTCTCTTGTGCAATCCCATAGTGTGACGTTGGCATCGTCTTATTTTCATTTTCAGGGGGAGTGACAGGAATAGCAATAGAAGCTGTAACAACATCCGAAGATTGAGAGAGAACATTAGTTTGTGCGAAAGCCTTTAAAGGAAAGGAGAAACCAAGAGTTGATAACAGTATCAAGAGTAAAGTTTTCTGCCACTGAGATTTATTTTCGACTAACATAATTTTATCAATGTCAGTATTAAAACTAATAAGTCTTTTGTTCCCTTTTTGAGTGTCAAAAGCTAATATCACAGCAGAATTACTTTGATTAGCTGTTAAAGAATGATCTTGAGTTTTGTTTTTTTTCACTGCCACACACCAAATTTTAATTAATTGCAATAATTCTTTCTAAATATACTAGGTATTTTTCAGTTTTTCAATTTGAGTTAAAACTCTTTTTTGTACTTGCTGATATGCTGATTCAACTTTACCTAAATCTCGACGAAAGCGATCTTTGTCTAAGACTCTTTTTTCTATATCTTGTTCCAAGTTATCCCATAAACGGCAAGTATCAGGACTAATTTCATCAGCTAATAGTAAATTCCCCTCAAAATCTAACCCAAATTCAAGTTTAAAATCGACTAAAGTAATATCACAACTACCAAAGAATTCTATCAAATATTGATTGATTTTTAAGGCGTTATCTTTTAACTGGTTAATTTGCTCAACAGTAGCTATATTCATGATATTAAGACGATCAACGGTTAAAAGAGGATCTCCTAAATCATCATTTTTGAGATAAAATTCCACTAAAGGAAAAGGTAATTTTTGTCCTTCAAGTAATGTTGTTTGTTTACATAAACTTCCTGCGGCAATATTTCTCACCACTACTTCTAACGGGATTATTTGCACAGCTTTAACTAACATTTCTCTTTCTGACTTTTGAGCCAAAAAATGAGTTTTAATGCCCTTAGAGCCTAAATAATTGAGCAATGCTGAAGAAATTGTACAGTTAATCTCCCCTTTCCCCATGATTGTGCCTTTTTTGAGTGCATTAAATGCCGTAGCATCATCTTTAAAATAGGTTAAATATTCCTGTAAATTTTCCGTAGCATAAACAATTTTAGCTTTACCTTCGTACAGTTTAGAGGGTGTTGACATAATCGCAAACCATTACATAGAAAAAATATTCACATATCACCATATCATAACCCGTCAGTATTTAGGAGATAGGAAATAGGAGATAGGAGTTAGGAGATAGGAGTTAGGAGTTAGGAGATAGAAAGGAAACAGGGAGTTTAGAAGAAATACTCATAGTTGACATCTCCAATATTTAGTTTTCCTCTGTTAACTTTTCAATCCTTATTCCACCCTGAGAAAAGAAGTTTAATTACATAGATTTGATAGTTTTTAAGGCTTCATCCACATGGGCTTTAAAATCTAACATAGAATTAAAAATATGACGGACAATACCATTTTTATCGATTATATAGGTAACTCTACCGGGTAAGATAAAAAGAGTTGCTGGTACATCAAATAATTTTCTGACTTGGTTTTGAGTGTCGCTTAATAAAATAAAAGGTAGTTTATATTTACTGGCAAATTGTTGATGAGAAGTCACAGAATCGCTACTAATACCGATAACTTCTGCTCCTGCTTCTTGAAATACGTCATAGCTATCTCGAAAAGCACAAGATTCGGCGGTACATCCGGGGGTATCATCTTTAGGATAGAAATAAATTACTACGGCTTTTTTTCCTAGGAAGTCGCTTAAACTAACGTTTTCTCCTGTTGCTGAGGGTAAAGTAAAATCTGGTGTGCGATCGCCTACTTGTAAACTTGTCATAATATAAAAAAAGAATAAAATAGTTTACTGTTAATTGTATCTAAAGTATGATGAGAAAGAAATAAATATATCCCATTCATTGAGTTTTCTCGAAAAATAAATTTCATGAGTTTTACATTTGCGTCTTTTTATCGTTTTTTAGTATTAGATAACCTAAAAGATTTACAAACTAAATTTTTAAATTGGTGTAATGAAAGTCAAATAAAAGGTACAATATTAATTGCCAAAGAAGGGATTAATGCTAATATTGTTGGAGAAAAAAAAGAGCTAGATAAAGTAATTAATAATATCAAAAAAGAGCTTAATTATGAATCATTAGAAATTAAATTCTGTGAAGTAGAAAAGATGCCTTTTAAGAGAATGAAAGTTAAAATAAAACGAGAAATCATCACTTTTGGCATTGATGAAGCTAATCCTAATATACAAGTTGGTACTTATATTAAACCTAAAGATTGGAATAATTTAATATCTAATCCTGAAGTAAAAGTCGTCGATACTCGCAATGAATATGAATATGAAATCGGCACTTTTAAAAATGCACAAAATCCCCATATTGATTCTTTTACACAGTTTAATGATTATATAAATAATAACTTAAATCCAGAAAAAGATGAAAAAGTAGCATTATTTTGTACTGGTGGTATTCGATGCGAAAAAGTTACGGCTTTGATGTTAAGTAAAGGTTTTAAAGAAGTTTATCACCTTGAAGGAGGAATCCTGAAATATTTAGAGGAAATCCCTCCACAAGAAAGTTTATGGCAAGGAGAATGTTTTGTTTTTGATGAGAGGATAACAGTTAAACATGGTTTGGAAAAAGGTAGTTATCAATTATCTGACTTGGGTTAATTTTAGTAACTTTAGTAACTTATTTATTAAATTAATCGAGGGAGAAATCAATTCTTAATAGTTTTTTATCAATTATTAATGATTTATGCCTGAGAATCATAAGATTATTGAAATCAACTATTTAGACACACTACATTAACCAAAAAAGGTGCAGTTTTGAGGATTTTTATTCATGGAGTTAACACTTTTGACCTTATTTTTATTAAATATAACTATAATCATTGTATAGGTAACACAAAATTTTAATTTTTCAGTATTTCTCCTCTTTCCTCTTTCCTCTTTCCTCTTTTCTCTCTCCTAACTCCTTTCTCCTAACTCCCAACTTAAAGCCTAAATTATATTAGCGTCAACGATGGGAAAGAAAACGTCTAAAAAATCGCCTAACTTTTTCCAACAACGTAAATTATGATTATCGGAAGAAGATAAATTTGGTGGAGGAAGATTAGGCAAAATTTGTTGATGTATAAAATAATAATAGGTTTCTTGAGCTTTATCTAACCAAAGATTTAATCTTAATTGTTTACCTATTTTGATTAACTTATCTATCAATTGAATATCTGCTTCTAAGGTATCAACTCTTTGTGAAGATAAAATTTGTTGAAGACAAGATAAAATTAGATTTTCAAGGGTTTTTTTACCTTTTGGTATCTCTAACTTACATCTTAAATAATCCGCTTCATTAGCAATAGTTTCTAAATCAGTTAAATAAGAATCTAAAATATCTAAGCTAGGATGATTAGTATTAATAGTCTCAATGACTTTTAGACAACGATAAGAAATGGCAACTTCTGCTGCTACTTGCAACTCTTGAGGAATTGGCACTTCATCCCGTTGAAAAGCAAGTAAAATACTATAATTATCTCGATATACTTGAGTATAAAGTTGATCAAGCCTTTTTTTCGTAGTAGTAGTTAATTTTTGCATAATAGATAATCTTTCTTCAGCGAAAAGATGTTTTAAATCAAAGGATTTATTACCAAATAAACGACTCATAGTTAAAATTAAATCTACAATACTGGTTTGTTTTAACATCAAAAACAATTCTTCTTTCATTTGGCTATAAGCTAGACGACTAGAAAAAGGTTGAATACAACAATGAAAATCCCATCCTCCCAAGTGTAAAACCGCAAAAATAAAATGTCCTCTTTCCCAAGTTATATTAGATGTTAAGCATACTTGTCCTATAGTCAAAGTCAAAGAACCTATTTGTTGTTTTTGATAATCTAATTGTTGAGTAGAGTAACAATAGATAGTTTCTTCGTCTTGATAATTATTATATAAAGAACTGAGCGCATAATGAGCGGTTACTTGTTCTAAATTTACTTTCGAGGGTATTACTCCTTGACGATAAACTCCTTCACCGTTAGCATATTCTTTAACGTTACTTGGTGCATCAGCTAAACGAGTAATAAATTCTTTCTCTAATTGTACTCCAGTAATTTCTCCTACTAACTCCATGGCATGGGAAGCATAACGTAATATCTGTGTACCTTCAGGGCGAGAAATTTCTTCAAAAAACCAACCACAACTGGTAAACATTAATAAAGAGTTTTTTTGGATTTCTAATAATCGTAAAGCGTCAATTTCTTCAGCAGATGATAATTGATGAATACTATGGATGTTTAAAAATTGTTTAACATTGTCAGGATTACGATCTAAAATAACTTTTATATATTCATCTCTGGCTAACCAAGGATTTTTAAAGTAGTTATAGCCAACATCTTCGTAAACTTTGGTTAATTCATCTCGTAACCAATTTAAAGTTTCTCGTAAAGGTTTACGCCATTTTTGATGATATTCACCGCCGCCACCACAACCACAATCATCTTTCCATCTTTCCACACCGTGATAACAACTCCAAGCGGTAACGGGTTTTAATACTACTTCCCATTCTGGAGTAACAATACTAAGATAATGCGCATAGTTGGTAACAGTCCACCCTTTTTGAGGAAATTCTTGAGTAAAAGCATAGGCAAGACATTTTTCTGTGTCTTTTTTATGATGCCCAAAGGTTTCACCATCGGTAGCCACCGAAATAATTTGTGATTGTCTATTATCTCCTCTTACGGCTGATTTTAGGCGAGAATAAAAATGATTACTACTTAATAAAACATCTCCAAAACCCATATCTCCAGAAATAGGGCCATCATAGAAGAAAATATCAATATAATCCTTTTTATTAACATAACATCGATAGGGACGAGTGGGATCAATTTGTCCTCCCCCTACTTCCTGCCATTGCTGATTATCTCCCATTTGCCGACACTTTTTAGCTTGAGTTGGTGCGAGAATAATAAACTTAATTCCTTCGGCAATTAATACTTCTAAAGTGGGATAATCTACCGCCGTTTCTGCTAACCACATTCCTTCTGGTTGTCTGCCAAAACGATGATAAAAATCCGCTTTTCCCCATCTTACTTGGGTATATTTATCTTTTTCGTTGGCAAGTGGCAAGATAATATGATTATACACTTGAGCGATGGCATTACCGTGACCATTTAATTTTTGACAACTAATTTTATCCGCTTCAATAATTTTATGATAGACTTCAAGATCATATTTTTCTAACCATGACATTAAAGTAGCACCAATATTAAAACTCATATACTCATAATTATTGACAATGCCGACAATATCACCAGAATTGTTGAAAATACGAGCAAAGGCATTATTACGATAACATTCATAAAAAATACGTTCATTCCAATCATGAAAAGGATGTGCGCTAGGCTGTCTTTCGATGACGTTAAGATAAGGATTTTCCCTAGGAGGTTGATAAAAGTGTCCGTGTACTGTAACATAAACGCCTTCTGCTTGATGTAGAGGAGAGTTTTCTGGAATTAAAAGATTATCGGTTAAGTTATCGATGGTAGCAGTAGTCATGGACAAAAAATAAAATGTTTCTTTTACTATTTAACCTTAATTTTCTGATGGTAATTAATTTTCTTGTTAAATATCTGGATTCTATAACTATTGGGAGTTATTTTCATTCTCTATTTCTCGACAATTGTTTTGTTTATAATAAGTGATAATGTAATCACTAAAATCCCCTTGAGTTATGATTGATAAACTTTTTGGCAAAAAAAAAGATTCTCCTTATACTATTCGTTGGCATGAAAAAATAGCAGAAATTCCTCAATCATCATGGGATGTTATGGCTTTACCCCTTTCTACTCCTTTCTTAGAATGGGAGTGGTTAAATAACCTTGAAACTTCTGGTAGTGTTAATCCTCGCACAGGTTGGCAACCTTGCCATCTAACTGTTTGGCATGAACATAATTTAATTGCGGCTGCGCCATTATATATAAAAGGCCATAGTTACGGTGAATTTGTCTTTGATCATCAATGGGCTGATTTAGCTTATCGTTTAAATATTGAATACTATCCTAAATTATTGGGTATGACTCCTTTTACTCCTGCGGTAGGTTATCGTTTCTTAATCGCTGAAGGAGAAGACGAATTAAAAATTACAGAAATAATGGTTAATGCTATTGATAATTTTTGTTTTAAGAATAAACTTTCAGGTTGTAACTTTTTGTTTGTAGATCCTCAATGGCAGTCAGTAATTTCTCAATTTGGTTTTACGGCTTGGATGCATCACAGTTATATTTGGAGTGATAATAACTTTAATAATTTTGATGATTATTTACAGATATTTAACTCTAATCAAAGAAAGAATATTAAAAGAGAAAGAAAAGCAGTTGAAAAAGCAGGATTAATTACTAAAAATTTAGTTGGTGATGATATTCCCCATTATTTATATCCCTATATTTATAAGTTTTATAGTAACACTTGTGATAAATTTTATTGGGGAAGTAAATATCTAAAAAAACAATTTTTTGAGCAACTTTATCCTAATTATAAACATAGGTTAATGTTAGTTACCGCCTATAGGGAAAATGATGAAAATACTCCTGTGGGAATGTCTTTTTGTATTCGTAAAGGAGAGAATTTATATGGTAGATACTGGGGGAGTTTAGCAGAATTTGACTGTTTACATTTCGAGACTTGTTACTATAAACCGATAGAATGGGGAATAACTCAAGGTATTAAAATGTATGACCCCGGTGCTGGGGGGACACACAAACGTCGTCGAGGTTTTCCAGCTACTTCTAACTATAGTATGCACCGTTTTTATCATCCTAGAATGAATAATATTTTAAATCAATATATTAATGAAATTAATTTTAGTGCTGAAGAAGAAATAAAGGCAATAAATGAAGATTTACCCTTTACTAAGAAAGATATTAATTTAATTGTTTAAGTGTTTTTAAAAGCGGTAAGACTAATAATAGTTTATTCTAACTATAAATTTCATTCTAATACTTTTATTGATGAGCTGTTTTGAGATAAAATTTTAGTTAAATCTATTCCAATAGTTAACAAGTTTACCTATTATAATTTATCTAATTTTTTATCGATAGTAAAGGATTTTAATTTTTGAAAACATTGTGAATAATCATTCAACGGTTGAAAATTATCCAAAGAAAATTCAGGAGAAATAATCCCTATATTATCCCTAGATATTTCCTCATCATTAATCGGTAAAATATTTTTTGATTCTTGGTTTTGGCATTCCTGACTAAAAATATCTTTTAACTCTTTATCTTCTTCTAAAAAAAAATTAGTTTCAGGTTTAATTAAACGACAAAATTCATAGTTAAAACTTTGATTAATCCCTCCTTTTTTTAACCATAAATTCAAAATTTGTTCCACAGAAACAGCTTTTAATCTTCCTTGATAAATAGCTTCTGTTATCCCTAAAGGTAGCCAATTATGAGGATAAATTTTAGTCCATTTTACAATTAATTCTCTAATATTATAACTACCTAAATCAAAGCTATAATATTTAATTAAAATAATAGTCTGTCGAATATGATTTAAACTCTCATTCACTGCTTTTTTTCAAGAGAAATACTTAGATAATATTTATTTTATCGGAATAAGTAAAAAAATACCTATTTATAAATATTTTTTGACTTTACCTTTACTATTATCAGCTATTATTTAACCTTGACTAACTTTAAATTTTTGTTTAATAATTATCTCATGTCTCGACCTGTTTTATATTTAGCTATCACAAATCATGGATTTGGTCATGCAGTACGAATGGCTACTATTGCAAATCAAGTTCAAAAATTAAACCCCGATATTCTATTAATATTAGTAACTACTGCACCTCGATGGTTGTTAGAATCTTATATTGAGGGAGATTTTATTTATCGTTATCGCGCTTTTGATGTGGGAGTTATTCAATCTGATAGTTTGACGATGGATTTAGCCGCAACTTTGGCGAAAATGAAAGAATATCGTCTTCGGGAAAAGGAAATCGTAGCAACAGAAGTAGAATTTATTAATATTAATGAAGTTAGCTTAATTTTAGCTGATATTCCTGCTATTATCGCAACTATTGCCGAAAAAGCTGGTATTCCTTGTTGGATGATGAGTAATTTTGGTTGGGATTTTATTTATCGCGCTTGGGGTGACGAATTTACAGAAATTGCTGATTGGTTAACCCGTCGTTATCAAAAATGTCACCGTCTTTTTCGTTTACCTTTAGCAGAAGAAATGGCTAGTTTTCCTCTGATAGAAAATATGGGTTTAACTGGTGGTATTCCTCGTTATTCTGAAGCTAAATTGCGAGAGAAATTTAACCTTTTTACCGAAAAAGAAAAAACTATTTTATTAACTTTTGGTGGCTTGGGAATAGAGGCAATTCCCTATGAAAATTTAAGTCGTTTTCCTCATTATCAGTTTATTACTTTTGCTACAAATGCACCAGATTTACCTAATTTATTTAAAGTTACTGATAAATGTGATCGTCCTGTAGATTTTATGCCCATATGTGGTAGAGTAATGTCTAAACCAGGTTTTAGTACTTTCGCTGAAAGTATGCGCCTAGAGATTCCTTTAATTAGTGTGACAAGAGAAGGTTTTGCCGAAGCAGAAATTTTGTTACAGGGTTTAAAAGATTATAGTTATCATAATATTGTTAATTATCAAGAATTTTTTGAAGGTAATTGGGATTTTTTGAATCAAGAATTATTACCCCCTCAAAGTAATGATAAAATAGCTAAAAATGGCACAGAAATAATTGCAAAAGAAGTTGTTAATTTTTTTGATAAGTAAATTTTGTAAAATCTCTAATTTTCTCACAGATAAATTATTCCTAATTCCTAATTCCTAATTATCAAATGCCTTTAATTATTGCTGGAGAAAGAAGTGGCGTTGGCAAAACTACCATCACTTTAGCTTTATTATCATGGTTAAAAAATCAAGGGAAATCCATTCAATCTTTTAAAGTTGGACCTGATTATATTGATCCCATGTTTCATACTGCTATTACTGGTTTACCTTGTCGTAATCTTGATCCTATTTTAACCTCTGAAGACTATATTAAATCATGTTTTTCCTATCATAGTCAACAAGCAGATATTAGTATTATTGAAGGAGTTATGGGGTTATATGATGGTGTTCCTACTCATACTTCTTTCTGTTACGGAAGCACTGCTCATATTGCTAAATTATTGCAAATTCCCGTTATTTTAATTATTGATTGTAGTAAATTAAGTACTTCTATTGCGGCAATTATCTATGGATATGTTAACTTAGATTTAGAAGTTAGAATAGTAGGGATAATCTTAAATAAAGTTGGTAGTGAAAAGCATTTATCTTTATTAAAAGAAGGGTTAAAAATATGTTCAATTCCCATAGTTGGGATATGGTTTAGAGAGAAATATATTGAGTTGCCATCACGACATTTAGGCTTAATTCCCACCGAAGAAATTACACTTCATAAACAAATTTTTAAACAATTAGGTATTCTCGCTGAAAATAGTTTCTCTTGGGATATATTAATGCCTTACTTTCAGGAAAAAAAAAATTATTTTACTAATAAACTTGTTATTAATTCTTCCCATTTTACTCCTCAAAAAAAGTATAACATAAGAATTGCGATCGCCAAAGATAAAGCCTTTAATTTTTATTATCAAGATAACTTTGATATTTTAGAAAGTTTAGGAGTAGAATTAGTATTTT
Organism: Geminocystis sp.; assembly: GCF_041753295.1. Lineage (NCBI taxonomy): Bacteria > Bacillati > Cyanobacteriota > Cyanophyceae > Chroococcales > Geminocystaceae > Geminocystis > Geminocystis sp. Next base: position 12,263 of record NZ_JBGSUU010000106.1, on the reverse strand, counting down.
TTAGCCCTATAAATGATGATAAAATACCTGATAACATTCAAGGAATTTATTTAGGAGGAGGGTTTCCTGAAGTTTTTGCCTCAGAATTAGTGAAAAATATAACTATGATAAAATCATTAAAAAAAGCCATAAATTCAGGTATTTTTACTTATGCAGAATGTGGAGGAATGATGTATTTATCAGAAAAAATTATTGATTTTGAAAGTAAATCATGGGAAATGGTAGGAGTTTTACCTAATATTGTGATGATGGATAAAAAATTAACTATTGGTTATAGAAAAGGAAAAATTTTAGTCAAGAATAAACTCTTTAAAAACACTATAATATTAAACGGTCATGAATTTCATCGTGGTAAAAATTATCAGGATTCTAACTCACCAATTATAGAAATTAAAGATTATTATACTCAACAAATATTATCTTATCAAGGATGGCAAATTCAAAATATTTATGCCTCCTATTTACATATTCATTTTGCTAATATTATTCCCCAAATAAAGATATTTTTAGAAGAAATTTTGTGACAATTTAGAAACTATAAATATAATCTTAATTAGCCTTTCAGAAAAAAGTATAATTTATTAAAGTAGGTATTAGGTATTAAATAAAATGTTTAAAAATCAAATTATTGATACACAAAATTAAGACAGAATAATTGACAATAGATAATTAATAACTTCTATCTTCTATATTTTCTGTTCATCGATAAATAAATGAACTATCCTAAAAAGATCATCTATAATTAAATTGAAATAGATAATTAAATATTTGTTTGTCACTTACAGATTAAATTTTTCTATTCAATGCTTAGTTAAAGGAGTAATTATTAATGGACATTACAAACAATTTAGCCACATTAGAGCAATTAATTACTAAAGTTAAAAAAGCTCAAAAACAGTATGCACATTTTACCCAAGCACAAGTTGATCGCATTTTCAAAAGAGCAGCTTTAGCCGCCAACGATGCTCGTATTCCCTTAGCAAAACTTGCTTGTAGCGAAACAGGGATGGGAATTATTGAAGATAAAGTTATAAAAAATCATTTCGCTTCTGAGATTATTTATAACAAATATCGAGATGAAAAAACCTGTGGAGTTATCGAAAAAGATGAATTATATGGCATTGAAAAAATAGCCGAACCTTTAGGCATAATAGCTGGAATAATTCCCACTACAAACCCCACTTCTACGGCAATTTTTAAAACCCTTTTAGCGTTAAAAACTCGTAATGCTATCATTTTATCTCCTCATCCGAGGGCAAAAAGAAGTACTGTTGAAGCAGCTAGAATTGTAAGAGATGCAGCCATTGCCGCAGGCGCACCTGAAGACATTATCGGTTGGATTGATGAGCCTACTTTAGAAGTATCTCAAGCCTTAATGCAACATCCTGAGATTAAATTAATTTTAGCAACAGGCGGCCCTGGTATGGTAAAAGCTGCTTATTCTTCAGGGCATCCATCCCTAGGAGTTGGTGCAGGAAATACTCCTGCCGTTATCGAAAAAAGCGCTCATATCAAAATGGCAGTATCTTCTATCATGCTCAGTAAGACTTTTGATAATGGAATGATTTGTGCCTCTGAGCAGTCGGTAATTGTTGAAAATGAGATATATGAAGAGTTTAAGGGAGAATTTGAACGTAGAGGAGCTTATTTCGTTAATTCTGAGGATTTAGAGAAGTTAAGAAATATTATCCTCAAAGATGGTAGAATTAATGCTGAGATAGTGGGGCAATCCGTGACAAAAATTGCCGAATTAGCAAATATAACCATTCCTGAAGATAGTAAATTGTTAATTGCTGAGGTAGAAAATATTGGTTTTAATGAACCTTTATCCTATGAAAAACTATCCCCAATTTTAGCAATGTATCGGGCGACTACCTTTGAAGAAGCTACGGAAAAAGCCGCTAAATTAGTTGAATTTGGAGGAAAAGGACATACTTCTTGTATTTATATTAGTCCTGAAAAACATAATTTAATCGAGTATTTTGAAGAAAGAATGGAGACAAGTAGGGTATTAGTAAATACTCCTTCTTCTCAAGGTGCAATTGGTGACTTATATAACTTCCGTCTTGATCCTTCTTTAACCCTTGGTTGCGGTAGTTGGGGCGGTAACTCTATCAGTGGGAATGTTGGAGTACATCATCTACTCAATGTTAAGACTATCACGGAACGACGAGAAAATATGCTTTGGTTTAGAGTACCACCGAAAGTTTATTTCAAATATGGCTGTCTTCCTGTTGCTTTAGGAGATTTAGCAGGAAAACATCGTGCTTTTATTGTCACGGATAAACCTCTCTATGATTTAGGGGTGACGGTAAAAATTGAAGGGGTTTTAGAGCAAATGGGCATCAAATATGATGTATTCTATGATGTAGAGCCTGATCCTTCTTTAAGTACTGTTAATCGTGGATTAGCATTACTGAATAAATTTAACCCTGACGTGATTATATCAGTAGGTGGTGGTTCTCCTATGGATGCAGCCAAAATTATGTGGTTACTTTATGAACATCCAGAGGTAGAATTTGAAGGTATTGCTACTCGTTTTATGGATATTCGTAAACGGGTTTATGATTTACCCCCCCTAGGCACAAAAGCTATGATGGTAGCCATTCCTACCACATCTGGTACAGGCTCGGAAGTAACACCTTTTGCTGTGGTGACAGATGACAAAACGGGCATAAAGTATCCTTTAGCAGACTATGCGTTAACTCCGAATATCGCTATTGTCGATCCTGAGTTAGTATTAAATATGCCTAAAAGTTTAACTGCTTTTGGTGGCGTTGATGCCCTTACTCATGCTTTAGAAGCCTATGTTTCTATTTACTCCACAGAATTTACCAGTGGTTTATGTTTAAAAGCTATCGGTTTATTGTTTAAATATCTTCCTAGTGCTTATCATAACGGGGCAACAGATGTTAAGGCAAGAGAAAAAGTACATTCAGCGGCAACCATTGCGGGGATGGCGTTTGCTAATGCTTTCTTGGGAATTTGTCACTCTTTAGCTCACAAACTAGGTTCACAATTTCATGTGCCTCACGGTTTAGCTAATGCTTTGATGATAAGTCATGTTATTCGTTATAACGCTACGGATGCACCTTTTAAACAAGCGATTTTCCCTCAATATAAATATCCTAACGCCCTTTTCCGTTATGCACAAATTGCCGATTATTTACATTTAGGTGGTGTTACGGAGGAAGAAAAAGTTGAAAAATTAGTGGAAGCTATCGAAAACCTAAAACGAGAAGTAGGTATTCCTGCCACGATTAAAGAAGTATTAACCATTGAAGATCAGGTTTTTTATGATTCCCTCGATAGTTTAGCAGAAGAAGCCTTCGATGATCAATGTACAGGCACTAATCCTCGTTATCCTCTCATTAAGGATTTAAAAGAGTTATATATTACTGCTTATCGTGGTTTTAACCTTGAATCTCAATTTGATAATTCAGCTAGTGTAACTACGGTTAAGTAATGATTAATTAGGAGATAGGAGATAGGAGTTAGGAGTTAGGAGTTAGGAGATAGAAGGGAAACAGGGAATACTGTAGGGGTGAATTGGTTTCACCCTCTTAATAGGAATGAGGAAGAATATTGAATAATCTATAAACTAATTATTTAAAACCTAAAACCTAACTCCTGATACCGAATATCTAATATCTAATACTTACCTTAAATAATGAAACTTGTTAAATCCTTTCAAAAACCTGTTATTTGGCAAAAAATTCAATGGCTTATCCCTGTTAGCTATATGATGACTGCTGTAAAACAAAATCCAGATGTCTTTAATTAAGCAAAAATTAATAACAGAATTACAAGAAACTGATAATACAAACATCTTTAAATCACCTTATTTAACTGCTGTTTGTAATGAAACTTTACGGATTTATCCCGTAGCGATGTTGACTTTTCCTCGACAAGCAACCACTAACACTGAATTATTAGATTATCAAATACCCCAAGATAGTATTCTCATGGGTTGTATTTATTTGATTCATCATCGAGAAGATTTATATCCCCAACCTGAAAAATTTATCCCTGAAAGATTTTTACATCGTCAATATTCTCCCTATGAATTTTTACCTTTTGGCGGCGGTGTCAGACGTTGTTTAGGAGAAGTTTTAGCTTTAACAGAAATTATTTTGGCGATCGCCAAAATAATTACAGAATATGATTTAGTTTTAGCTGAGGATAAGCAACTCAAACCTAAACGTAGAGGTGTAGTATTAAGTCATGAAGATGGTGTTAAGATGATTTTTAAAGGAAAACTCAAAAAATGAATTAAACACGAATTATATTGAGAATTAATTTTATTGAAAATAACAACTATTTCCCCTTGAAAAGGGGAGGTTTTAAACTATGGATTTAAGCAATAGTTGCTAGAATATCTTGAGCATGAGTAGCAGTTTTTACTTTATCATCAACATGAGAAATAATTCCGTCACCATTAATAATATAAGTAACTCGTTTCGGATAACCGCCACCGTCAACATCATAGCCTTTAGAAATACTTCTATCCGTATCAGCTAAAAGACTGAAAGGCAAACCGTATTTTTCTTTAAATTTTGTGTGGGAGGCTTCGTCATCGTTACTAACTCCTAACACAACAACATCTTTACCTTGATATTCTTCATAATTATCACGAAAACCTTGGGCTTCAATGGTGCAACCCGGAGTATCATCTTTAGGGTAGAAATATAAAACTACTACTTTACCTGCAAAATCAGACAAAGAAACAATATTACCTTTATCATCTTTAGTGGTGAATGCTGGTGCTTTAGTGCCAACGGTGAGTGTCATAAATAAATTCCCTACAATTAAATAAATTCTGTTTCTTACTCTACTTTACAATACTTAATGAAAGATGAAAATATTTTTTCCGAAAAACTTTGAACCTCAAAAACCGATTAAAATTTATGATCATCATGATATTATGGTGACATTTTTTTGCGGTACTATTAACCCCAGTCAATTTAACTTAGTAAAACTTAGAGAAACTGACATAATTCCTTTAGATTGGCAATTAGAAAAACCCATAATAAGTAAACCAGAGTTATTACAATTTTCTTTTAAAGAAGGCATAAATATTTTTATTGCCATAGGCAAAATATCTTTTATTATAAAAAAAGGAAGTAACTATGTTGATTTACAAAAAATTATTATTCGCTTTATCGATAAATTTAATAATTATAATTGGCAAAAAATACAGCTAAATATTAGACGTTTAATGTCTCTACCTGGTAGTAAAGATAATGGGGAAAAATTTATGAGAGAAATATTATTAAATAGCGATAAATGGGATATTTTAGGATTAAAACCAGTAAAAATGCAAGTCACTTTTTATTATCCATTCTTACAAAATCCATTATTAATTAATATTACTGATATTAAGGTTAAAACTAAAGAGAATAAGATCAAATCAGGTTTATTATTTAGAGGAACTTTTCATTATGCACTTGAATTAAAATCAACTATTAATAAAATCAATTATTTAAAATTAATTATCAATAATATTTCTAAAAATATAGAACTTTTTAATACAATCATTGAAGAAAAGTTTTTAGTTTAAAGATAACGATTATAAATAAAATTCTTTTTTTTACCTAACAATAAAAAGTGATGAAAAATAACTTAATATGAAAAATAAATCTGTAAATTTTACTATCTCACCAGGGCTAATCATATTATCAACATAAGATATTTACTAAAATTAATTGAATTTCATTGATGAATTATTCAATCAACAACGTTTTAATATTTTCTTAATAATTATCCCAACTTATCATGAAAAAAAGATAAAAAAGAAAATTAAATTGAATTGGTAATCATCATTACAACTAATTGGGATCAAGGAATGTTAGCTTAGAGAGTATCAAAATAAATTAAATTTTAATAAACCCATCATCGTCATGGCTCAAATATTAGATGCGATTCCTCACAATGAAAATGATGCTATTTTATGTTGTTATGTTAATGCGACAAACCAAATTCAAATAGCTAGGATCACAAATATTAGTAATTGGTATTTTGAGAGAGTAGTTTTTCCGGGACAAAGATTAATCTTTGAGGCTTTACCAGAGGCTTTACTAGAAATTCACTCAGGAATGATGGCTAGTGCTATTTTATCTGATACGATACCTTGTAAACGTTTGTGTGTTCATGAGTCAGAAAATGATGAACAACAGGAGGAAAATCAAACAAATATTGACAATAAAGAAGAAAATACAATATCTTCAGATCTAGAAGCTATTATCGCTTAAAATAAACATAAAACCTCTTTTTTTTCTGATTACTAAAACCTCTTTTTTTTATGTATAAAAAGTGATATTTTAAATAATTTTATATTAATATTTAGGGATAAATTTTTGTTGATTTTTATTCCTAAATAAAATTTAAAAATACATAATTTTCTTTCATGCAATTACATTTAAGTTTCTCTATCTAAGTCAAAATGATTCGTTATAATTGTCTTTTATCGCAATTATTTCAATTTTTATTTTATGGTGATTATAGCTGACGACATTAACCAGAAAATGCCCTTAACTCCGATTTTTAACCCAGCAGGAGATGATCGCATTGAGAATAGAACTGTGTGGTTTGGTAATACCACCAACTTAATGCAATTAAATGATGTTCGTTATTCATGGGCTATTAGCTTATATCAACAGATGCGAGAGAATTTCTGGATTCCCCAAAAACTTGATATAACCCAAGATGTAACCGATTATTGGAATTTAACCATAGATGAGCGTCGTGCATTTGAAGGAATCTTGTCTTACTTAACTTTTTTAGACTCTGTTCAAACTTGTAATATTCCTCACTTAAAAAGCTCCATTACAGCCCCAGAAATTAGCCTTTGTATGGCTGAACAAATTTCTCAAGAGGGGATGCACAATCACGCCTATCAATATATGATTGAGACAATTATTCCTAGGGATAAAAGAGATCAAGTTTATGATTTTTGGCGCACAGATAAAGTGTTATCGGCGAGATGTGAATTTATCGCTGGTTTCTATCAAAAATATATCGATAATCCCACTAAAGAAAATTATTTTATTGCCCTTTTAAGTGATTATTTATTAGAAGGTTTATACTTTTATAATGGCTTTATTTATTTTTATAATTTAGCAGCTAGAATGTTAATGCCGGGCAGTGCCGATATATTTAAAATGATTAATCGTGATGAATTAAGCCATGTGAGATTATATCAAAAACTAATTCCTGAAGCGATGCAAACTTTTAATTATTCTTTAGATCAAATTTACGAAATGTTTGATACCGCCGTCAATCATGAGTGCAAATGGACTAACCATATTGTGGGGAATAATATCTTAGGTATTACAGAATCTAGCACTGAACGCTATACTAAATACCTTGCGAATATTCGTTTACGAGCTATTGGCTTAGATCCTCTTTATACTGATAGTAACTATAGCAAAAGTCCTTACAGTCATTTAGAAAAATTTTCCGACACCAAAAAAGAAGGTAATACAAAAGCCAATTTCTTTGAAGCTAGTGTTACCAGTTATATGATGTCTTCAGGGGTTTCAGGATGGGATGAAATTTAATCAAAAAAAGTTGATTGATTCCTCATTAATAATCATCCAAAATTGATATAAGTACGCAAAATCATCTGTATCTTTACTTAGGGGGAGGCAAAAGGCAACAAAGATTCTTAGTTATTTTTATTAATTAAAATATATAATACCTAAATACTTTAATACTTAAACAGAAGGAGATTATTTTTAATTTCTTTCTGCCTTTTGGCATAATAATGTAAATCCTTTTCCGAAAAATAAGTTTTGATAGAGAGTAAAATACAATATTGGTAAAAATATTATCAATTATTAGGTTTAAACCTCTGTAAATAAATAGTAAACTAGAAAAACCTCCATGGAGGATAAATAACGAGAAAACTGGAGAAAAAAAGTAACAATGGGTAGAGTCGTTGGTATAGATTTAGGCACAACAAACTCAGTGGTAGCAGTTATGGAAGGGGGAAAGCCTCTCGTTATTCCCAATTCTGAAGGTAGTCGCACCACTCCCTCTGTGGTAGGTTTTAATAAAGATGGCGAGTTAGTCATTGGGCAAATGGCAAGACGACAAGGAGTGTTAAATCCTCAAAATACTTACTATGGCATTAAGCGTTTTATGGGGCGTAAATACAGTGAATTAAACGAAGAATCAAAACGTGTACCCTATACTATTCGTCGTGATGAGGTTGATAATATTAAAATTCGTTGCCCTAAACTAAAGAAAGAATTTGCCCCTGAAGAAGTTTCAGCGATGATTTTACGCAAATTAGCCGAAGAAGCTGAAAGATATTTAGGAGAAGAAGTCACGGGAGCAGTAATTACTGTACCAGCGTATTTCAATGATGCACAACGTCAAGCTACCAAAGACGCTGGAAAAATTGCAGGGTTAGAAGTATTGCGTATTGTTAATGAACCTACAGCCGCTTCTTTAGCTTATGGTTTAGAAAAAAGACGTAGTGAGAAAATATTAGTATTTGACTTAGGAGGAGGTACTTTTGATGTTTCTATCCTAGAAGTGGGTGATGGAGTTTTAGAAGTAAAAGCCACTAGCGGTGATACTCAGTTAGGGGGTAATGATTTTGATAGAAGAATTGTTGATTACCTTGCGGAGGCATTTTTAGAAGCTGAAAAAGTAGATTTACGGCGTGATAGGCAATCCTTACAACGGTTAACCGAAGCCGCCGAAAAGGCTAAAATTGAACTATCAGGAGTTAGTAATACAGAGATTAACTTACCTTTCATCACCGCTACAGAAGACGGGCCAAAACACATCGAAACTAGCCTCAGTCGTAGTAAATTTGAAGAATTATGTGGTGATTTAGTGTCTCGCTTACGCCGCCCTATTCAACGTGCTTTGAAAGACGCAGGATTAAGTCCAGTACAGATAGATGAGGTTGTATTAGTTGGTGGTTCAACCCGCATTCCTATCGTTCAAGAGCTTGTTCGTAGTTTTATTGATATTGAGCCTAATCAAAATGTTAACCCTGATGAGGTTGTAGCCGTTGGAGCAGCCATTCAAGCAGGAATTTTGGGAGGAGAAGTCAAAGATATTTTACTCCTTGATGTGACCCCTTTATCTATAGGTGTAGAAACAATTGGAGGGGTGACAAAAAAACTCTTGCCTCGAAATACTACAATTCCCGTAAGACGTTCTGATATATTCTCTACTTCGGAAAATAATCAAACTTCTGTAGAAATTCATGTAGTGCAAGGTGAACGAGAAATGGCTGAAGATAACAAGTCTTTAGGGCGTTTCAAGTTAACGGGTATTCCTCCTGCACCCCGTGGAGTTCCTCAAATTCAGGTATCTTTCGATATTGATGCTAACGGCATTTTACAGGTAATCGCCAGAGATAAAACTACAGGTAGAGAGCAACGTATTATTGTTCAAGGTGCTTCTACTTTGTCACAAATAGAAGTTGATGCCATGATGAAGGAAGCCGAAGAATTTTCTAAAGAAGATAGAGAAAGACGGGATAGAGTGGAAAAACGTAATCGAGCTAAGGCTTTGACAGATCAAGCACAACGTCGTTTAAGGGAAGTTACTCTCGATTTTGGTAGTCAATTTACTAATCCTTATCGCCGAGATGTCGAAAATCTTTGTAGTGAAATTCTCGACAGTTTAGAAAAAGATGATGATCGCCGTTTAGATAGAAGCCAAGCAGATTTGCAGGATGTTCTTTATGAGTTAAATCGTGAAGTAAGACTACAATATGACGATGAAAACGAGGGCTTTTTTGAGTCGATTAAAAAAACTTTCGTCGGCGATGATGATGATTATGACTATAACTCTACGGAGCGAGTTTATCGTAATTCTGATACTACTTTATACGGTGCAAAAGTGCCTCCTAGTCGAGACTATCGAGATTATGACAACCCCAATAATTACGGTTATGGCGGTGGTGGTTTATCATCTTCTCGTAATCCTAAAAGTTCTAAGCCAACTTCTCAAGGCTCTCAATCTTCTCCTCGTCGTTATAATGATTATCCTCAAGATGGCGATCGTGAAAAGCCACTGCGCGATCGCAATGTATCAAGAAGTGATCAACGTTATAGTAAAGGAAAAAAACGAGACATTCCTTATGAAAATGGCTGGGAAGACGATGACGATTGGTTTTAACTAAAAAATGATAGTTAATCTTCACGGAAAATTAATCTTTTTAAACGCTGTTATTGACAAAAATAATCATTATCAAATAGTATAGAGAGAATAATCCTGTGAAGAGTAAAAAGAAGTGAAGAATAAATTATTAATTGGTAGTGCGTTATTATCTGTTATTTTTCCCGATATGGTATTAGCCTTACCAACAGACGACATTTTAGAACAAATCGACAACTATCAAACAACGAAAAATCAAGCCCAAGTAACTTCAGTATCTCAGTTAAGAGATGTATCGCCTACAGATTGGGCATTTGAAGCCTTAAGAAGTTTAGTTGAGCGTTATGGTTGTATTGTAGGGTATCCTGATCGTACTTTCAGAGGAAATCGTGCCTTAAGTCGTTATGAGTTTGCGGCTGGTTTAAACGCTTGTATGCAACAAATGGAGAGGTTAATTGCCCAATCGGAAGCTGTTACAAGGGAAGATATAGAAAAACTTAAACGGTTGATGGCAGAATTTGAAACAGAATTATCAACATTAGGTGCTAGAGTTGATAACTTAGAAGGTAGAATAGCATTTTTAGAAGATCATCAATTTTCCACTACTACTAAGTTAAGTGGTGAAGTAATTTTTGCCTTGGGTAGTATTTTTAATGGACAAAAAAATAATGGTAGAGATAGTATTGAACAAGTACCAGTATTAGGAAATCGTACTAGAATCGAATTAAGTACCAGTTTTACTGGAAAAGATTTACTTTATACTCGTCTTGCTACGGGTAATTTTCCCGAATTTGCCGACATCGCCAACACTCAACAAGCCAGTTTAGCCTTTGCACAACCTGATAATAATGACGTAGTCGTAGAAGTTTTAAACTATAATTTTCCTATTAACGATAATATTACCCTTTGGTTAGAAGGTGCGGGTGGTGCATTTGATGACTTTACTAATACTTTAAGTATTTTAGATGGCGATGGCGGTAGTGGTGCAATCTCTAGTTTTGGTACTCGTAATTTAGTCTATTATCAAGGTGAAGGTGCTGGTTTAGCTTTAGAAGGAAAAATGGGTAGTTTTGGTTGGAGTCTAGGTTATTTAGCTACGGATGCTAATAATCCTGAAACTGGTAATGGCTTATTTAATGGCGCTTACGGTGCGATAGCTCAAATCGGTTATTATCCTAATGATAAGTTTGCTGTGGCTTTTGCCTATGGTCAAGGTTATAATACCTTTGGTATTGGTGAAAATAGTCGTCAATTTGCTCAAGTTGTTGCGGATAGTCCTATTGACACTTCTCATAACACTTATGCCCTGACGATGTCGTGGCAATTAGCAGAAAAATTTGTTCTTGGTGCATGGGGAGGTTATTCTAATGTTAGAACTTTGGACTCTTTGGTTGATAGTGCCAATGATATATATGTTTCTCGTGGTAGCTCTGATGTATGGTATTGGGCAGCAACTCTCGGTTTTCCAGATTTATTCAAAGAAGGTAATTTAGGGGGTATAGTTGTAGGAATGCAACCTTGGCAAACTAATTCTACTATTAGAAGAAACAATGGAATAAGATTAGGTGAAGATGATACTTCTTTTCATATTGAGGCATTCTATGAATATGCCATTACTGATAACATTAAAATTACTCCGGGTGTAGTGGTAGTAACTAATCCAAGTAATAATACTCGTAATGATGCTTTAGTTATCGGTGCTTTGCGTACTACTTTTATATTCTAAATTACTCTATCTTAGAAGTAGCTATATTTGAAACTACAAGAATGATTATTTTACGAAGATTAATTTTGCGATAATCCCTAATAATGCTGTAAAAGCAACGGCTATTAAGGTATTTAAGGGAGTATCTATACCATCTATTCTTTTTGTTAAACTGGTTTCGATAGTATCTAGTCTTTTATTAATAGTCGTTTGCCCTTCTTTTAATGTAGCTATATCTACTTTCATCTGATTTACGTTTTCTGCTAAGTTGTCTAGTTTCGTGTTGATTTGAGTTAACGGTACTTAAACAAAAATTATGCCCAAACAAAGCCCAAACTTGCTTTATAATTAGTAAATACCTCAATATTATCTTTTAACCATTGAAAAAAGCGAAAAGATATGGCGGTGCGAAACGCTTCTAAGGCTTCACCAA
>NZ_JBGSUU010000105.1:0-91172 GCF_041753295.1 Geminocystis sp. | reverse complement strand
AAATAGAGATTTAGGAATTATCAAAAGACAAAGAAAACCAAGAATGAAATTGATTATTGCTCCTTTTCCAGATAAAGGGAAAAATTTGGACAATTTTTTCTATGAAAACCCCTTGACACATTGCTTTTCACCTTAACTTCTAACCAATGTGATTAGAGTCAATTTCCCATCGCAATTCTTCTTCTTGAAGAGGTAAAAAATTGGGGCGATCGCCGTAAACTTTATTGGTAGAGCAAAAGATAAAAACGGCTTGGGGGCAATATTTACGGGTACTTTCTAATAAGGTTAGTGTACCATTGGCGTTGACGGTAAAATCAGTATGGGGATCATTTACCGCCCAATCGTGGGAAGGTTGTGCTGCCGTGTGGATAATTAGGCTTATATCGCTACTATATTTCTCAAAGATAGGTTCGATCGAGCTTTTGTCTCGAATATCCACGTCAAAATGCGTGTAGTTTTTTTTGTAATCACTGAGTAGATAATTTTTCTGACCTTCAGTGGAAGCATCTTCCCCGAAGAAAAATTGACGCATATTATCGTCAATGCCTAACACATCAAAACCTAACCCTGCAAAGTATTTTACCGATTCTGAACCGATTAACCCCGCTGAACCAGTTATTAATACAATTTTACTCATAATTTAATTTGTTTGATTAAACTTTACTAATTACTTCTATTGGTGAAATTTTACTACTAACAATAAACAAGAATATTTATAATAGGACTTTTTCAAAAAAACGTAAAATATTTTGACATAAGATTATGATTAATAAAATTAAGGAGCTAATCGTTGAATTTTCCACTCAGATTCACCTTGTAGCCGAGAATAAACAAACCTGTCATGAAGTCTATTTTCTCTACCTTGCCAAAACTCAAAACTTGAAGGTATAACTCGATAACCGCCCCAAGAAGAAGGTAATGGAATTTCTTTATTATGAAATTTTTGTTTAATTTCCTCAAACTTTAGTTCCAATATTGTCCTTGAAGTAACAATACTACTTTGTTGTGAACACCATGCTCCAATTTGACTACCCCTAGGACGAGTGATAAAATATTTTAAAGATTCACCTTGAGAAATTTTGACGGCATTTCCTCTTATTTGTATTTGACGTTGTAAGCCAATCCAGAAAAATAACAAACATACTTGACTATTTTCTTCAATATGACGAGCTTTTTTACTTTCATAATTGGTGAAAAAAACAAATCCTTCACTATCAAAATATTTTAAAAGTACAATTCTTTGTATAGGTTCACCCGTATTTGAAACCGTTGCTAAACTCATGGCATTTGGTTCTGGTAAGTTTGCATTACAGGCTTGTTGAAACCACAATTCAAATTGTTGATAAGGATCTACATTGAGTTGTTCTCGTCTTAAACCATTGAGAGTATATTCTTCCCTAAAATTAGCAAGATCCATTTTGTTTTTATTTATTTAATATTTTTATCTTTCAATGAGTACACAAATTCAAAAATTACACTTATTCCAATTATCAGATTGTCCAATGTATTAAGTTAAATTGATATTTTCCTAATCAAAATTAATAGTACTTTTTATTTTACATTAACTTCTCATAGAGCATCCGTAGCTTTCGTCATGAGTTTAATACCCTCAAACTGAGATCTTTGCATCAGATCAAAAATAATTGGATAAGCAAAAGTTAAAAAATCAACTTTAATCCCTTTACCCTTTACACCACCGAAATTTTATACCGAATTTAGGTTTTCTTGGATTCAGTATGAGTAGTTAACATTGGTAAAATATAACCATCAACAGAAGTAATTAGAAGTTATCAAAGTGATATAATTGCTTAGTCTAAAGAATAAAACAGAAATTAATTTCTGGCAAATATAAAGATAAAATGCTCAATCCTAATTTAGAAGCCATAGAACTTAATAAAGATGAGTATGAACGCTATGCTAGACATATAATTTTGCCTGAAGTCGGCTTAGAAGGGCAAAAACGTATTAAAGCAGCGAGTGTACTCTGCATCGGGACAGGGGGATTAGGTTCACCTCTGATTCTCTATTTAGCCGCCTCTGGTATCGGTAGAATTGGTATTGTGGACTTTGATATAGTTGATACTTCCAACTTACAACGACAAATTATTCACGGTACATCTTGGGTAGGTAAACCAAAAATTGAATCTGCCAAATACCGAATTTTAGAGATAAATCCCTCTTGCCAAGTGGATTTATACGAAACTCGGTTAAGTTCAGAAAACGCCCTAGACATCATTGCACCTTATGATATAGTCATTGATGGTACAGATAATTTCCCTACTCGTTATCTAGTGAATGATGCTTGTGTATTGTCCAATAAACCTAATGTTTACGGCTCGATATTCCGTTTTGAAGGACAAGCAACGGTTTTTAACTATGAAGGTGGCCCGAATTATCGTGACTTATATCCAGAACCACCACCACCGGGAATGGTACCTTCTTGTGCTGAAGGAGGAGTTTTAGGAGTACTTCCGGGCATCATTGGCACAATCCAAGCCACCGAAACCATTAAAATTATTTTAGGGGCAAAAAATACCTTAAGTGGACGTTTGTTGTTATTTAACGCATGGGAAATGAAATTCCGTGAATTAAAATTACGTCCTAATCCTATACGTCCTATCATTGAAAAATTAGTTGATTATGAGCAATTTTGCGGTATTCCCCAAGCACAAGCCCAAGCAGCTAAAAGTGAAAGTGAATTGCAGGAAATGACTGTAACTGAACTTAAAACCCTTTTAGATAGTGATGCTGATGACTATATTTTAATTGACGTGCGTAACCCTAACGAATATCAAATAGCCAAAATTCCTGACTCTGTATTGATTCCTTTACCAGATATTGAAGACGGTGACGGAGTTGCAAAAGTTAAAGAATTATTACAAGGAAAATCACGGTTGATCGCTCATTGTAAACTAGGTGGACGTTCGGCAAAAGCCTTACAAATTCTAAAACAATCAGGAATCGAAGGCATTAACGTTAAAGGTGGTATTGCCGCTTGGAGTAAAGAAGTAGATTCTTCTGTGCCAGAATACTAAACTATTGACAATTAACGGTGGACAATTATTTTTTAACTTTTTAAACATTAAAATAAATTGCCCATGGTTAATTGTTGATTTTTCTTTTTTGATTATTTATTTAGATGGGATATATTGAGATATAGTTTTTACGCAAATTTCTCTTATGAAAAGCATTTTTAAATTAACAACCTTTATTTTGGTTACCCCTTCTCTATTTACGTTTATTTTTCCCCATAGTGTAAAAGCTAATAATCAATTTGATGTTTGTCTTCAAGAATTAACCTCCTCTGGAGTGGAAGTGAAACAAGCACAAACTGGTTGTGCAGATGCTTTAGTACCTAGGGAATTATCCACTTGTGTTCGTAATATTAGTACTAATACGGATATTAAAGCCATTGATGCCCTTAAAAGTTGTTATCAAGTAAGACGACCTTTAGATATGGGTAATTGTGTGGTAAATATTAATCGTAATAGTATTTTAATTCCAGCCCCCTCAGCTAAAATTGAGAAAAAAGAAACGGAAGCTATGGCTGAATCTCCCATAAATCAATTTGCTACTGAAGATGGAGAAAATAATTTAACCGCTAAAGTCTCTCCCGTCATGATGGCATTAAATACTTGTCAAGCTAGTCTTTTACCTACTAGACATTCTGAATGTGTGATCGCTTTATCTCGTACTCCTGAAGTAAAAGATCCCATTCAAGCGATGGAAACCTGTTTAAGTGCGGAGGATTTTCCTAGAGATTTATTTCCTTCTTATCAGCAATAATTCCATAAGTGAACAGTTAATAATTAATTACTTTAACTTTTTAATTATTAATTGTTCATTATTGACTATTCTTCGTCCCAGTCTTCCACTACAATTATGTCACTGACGGGATCTTGCATGGAAAAGCCAAAGGCTAACAATTCTGATTTAAGAAATTTCCATTCATCCCCAAATAATAAGGCAATTTTACCGATGTTATCGTTAGGTAAAATAATTTGAGAATTTACAAGAGAAGATACTTTTTGTTGCAATTTCACCATAGGATGAAGTAGTTGCTTATGAACCATAAACTTTTTTTTAGATTACTGATACTGTGATATTTACTGTTGATTAATTATTTGGTTAAGTCTTCACGAGAAAAGAGGTTCTTTCTCTGATTTTTCAATAAGCCTCGTGATCAACGCTTTATTTTCAACACTAACTATAAGCAAATTTGAGTAGAAAATTAGTGCTCAAGATTTAGTATATCACATCAAAATATATTTTGGCAAGATTTTTTTTAGTTTGGTTCACCGAAGATAATAAGAGAGAGTCCTAAATTTTTAATTACTTGTGTAGTAACATCACTAACAGCTAATCCTCCAGCAGTACGACGACGTATAGATCGTAAAATAACTAAATCAAAGTCATATTTATTGGCGGTATGAATAATTGCTTGAGCAGGATCGGGATAACGGAGTATTTTAATGGTAGTGGGAATTTTTGCGGCTATTTCTTTAACAGCAAGATTAACTGTAGATTCAAAAATATCTATTTGCTTTCGGGTAATTTTGCGTTCATGAACATGAAGTAATGTTAGACTTCCTTGATTACTTTGGGCGAAAATAGAAGCGAAGTAAATGGTATTAAGGGTTTTTTGATCTAAATTTTTAATGGGAACTAATATTTTACGGATATTAAGGGGATCTTCTAATAATTTTACTACGGCTACGGGACAATGAGATGACCAAAATACGTTGTCAATTAAATTTCCAAATAAACGAGCTTGAATAGTGACATTAGGACTCCATCCCATAACGATAAGATTAGCTTGATTTTCTTTTGCACTACGAGTAATGGCTTCGGTGAGATCATCGTCAATGCGAATAATGGGTTGAACGGATACTTGAAATTCCTGACTATAACGCAAAGCTCTTGCCACTAATTTGTTACTATTAGCTAAGGCAATTTTTAACTCTGGTTCATCCATGTGAACATGAGCTTTGGCAACGGATAAAGGCATGACTAATCCTGATTCGTGACGAGCTAAGATTGAGCCAATTTCCATGAGAGATTTTTCTGTATTAGGATTGGAGACAGGGACAATAATTTTGTAAGGTATATTTATCTGGTGATCTTTGGATTCATCGTCAAAAAATTCTGAAGAATCCATTAAGCTAATATCAATTTTAGGTTGAAATAAATTCCGTGCAAATTTACCCGTTAAAATTGGTCCCGCTACGGAGGTTATTAACATCATCACGATAACAGCATTAAATACCGATTCCGATAATAAACCAACGTTAACTCCTGCTAAAGTTGCGGCTAAAGTTGCGGCTACTTGAGGTAAGGATAATGACCACATGGTGAAGCATTGATCCCAACTGTATTTATAAATAAGTTTAGGAATTAAGGCGGCGATAAATTTAGCAATAAATAAACTACCTACAATGGCGGTAGTTAAGAGAAAATCTTGGCTCAAAGTGGTCATAAAACTAGATACTTGAAGAAGAAGACCAATGGAAACGAAAAAACAAGGTATAAATAAAGTACTACCAACAAATTCGATTTTTTCTTTAACTGGCCCTTTTCCTACCACATCATTAACGGCTAAACCTGCTAAGAATGCACCAACAATTTTATCAACATTAATAAATTGAGCGCCAACGGAAGCAAGAAAAACTGCTAATAAAACAAATAAAAATTGATTACTTTCTTCATCTCCTGTGCGTCGAAAATACTCTTTTCCTGCTCTGTCGAAACCATATAAAACAATAGCACAATAAATTCCTAAACTGGCTAATTGAATAATTAAAGTGCTTAAGGTAAATTCTCCCCCATGAATAGAGATACAAACAGCTAACACTAATAATGCCGCTATATCAGTAAAGATAGTTGCTCCAATGGTAATCACAATAGCTTCATTGGTTACTACTCCTAAACGATTAACAATGGGATAACCTAAAAGAGTGTGAGATGCTAATAAAGAACCTAATAAAATGGAAGCATTGACACCCATATTAAAAGCTAAACCGACTAATGTACCTATAATTAAGGGCACAATAAAGGTACAAAAACCAAAGGTTAAAGAGCGATTTTTACTCTTGCGAAAATCCTCCAAATCAATTTCTAAACCTGCGACAAACATCAAATAAATTTTTCCAATATCCGCTAACAGTTTCATCGATTCGTTTTCGTGATCTAATAATCCTAAACCTTCACCACCAAAAACAACTCCCGCTACTAATAAACCAACTAATCCGGGTAATTTTATTTTTTCAAAAATTGGAGGAATAGTTACAATTATAAGTAAAAGAATAGTAAAAGTTACAATAGGACTTTTAGGAATTGTTAAAAAAAATTGTTCCATATATTTAGTAGAATTTACTTTAATGTTTTTATATAATATCTTAATTTTAAATAAGTTTTTTTATGTAATCGACAATGCAATTATTAAGAGATTATAAGTAATATTTTTTATAGTTAATAATTTAGCAGGTAATTGTCTTTTTTCTGTTGAAATCTCCAAGTTATTGGAAAATCGCTAAATATTTTAGGAAGTTAAAGTTTAAATAATTTTTTATTTTTCATAGCTATAACCAAAGTTTTCGGAAATTTTAAGCATTATTTTACAACAAATCTATTTTACACAGATTCATGAATATAAATTCTTTTTTATTATTTTTATAAGTATGATAAATATCAACAATATTTTGATTTATCTTTCATGATTATTAAATTTATATATAGACAAATAATATACTTTATATCTTTTACTATTTGACTTCAAAGTATTTAATTACTTTTCTAAAATTAATTTAAAGTATTTAATAATAACAATAGATAAAATATTGTATTGATCTTCAAATTATGATATTATAGGTTATGTTAATTAAATAAATTATTACTCTTAAAAAATTTCTTAACTATGACCGTTAGACTAGATAAAGTATCCAAAATTTATAATTAAGTTCCTGCAGTTAATGATTTATCTTTTGATCTTAAAAAAGTAGAAATTTTCGGTTTATTAGTGCCTAATAGTGTAAGAAAAATCACTACTATTAAAATATTAATTACTATTTACTACATGAAAAAAAAAATAAAATTTATGTGCGATCGCATCGGAATTATTGATAAAGAAAAATTGATTGAATTAGTGACATTATCAGAGTTTAGACACAAATATGAGGAAGGAATTTTAGTCAAACAAATGGGAGAGGGTTTTAAGTATGATTTCCCATCCATAGAAGAAGCGAATAACTATATCAACGGCATTGAGGACAAAACTGGTATGATGATAAAACCGTCAAATTTAGAAGATATTTTAGTGAAATTAACTGGTCATCAGCTATAATACTATTTACAATGTTAAGCCTAACGACAAATAAATAGATGAAAACAAAAAAAAGTAAGAATCGAGTATCTATATCTACTGTAGCTTTAATTATTGCTGGAATAGCAGGAGCTACAATTTTAACTCCCAAGCTAGTCACTCTTTTAGGAGATGTGGTTATTTCTCCCACCGTAGAAAAGACAGAATATCGACTTGATGCACCTTCGGAGGTTTTACCCTTAGCAGATATTCCTCCAAAACAGCGTCAAACAGCTTTAGAAGCTATCGCTGGGGTTGAGAAACCATCTTTAGACAGAAGTAGAGCAAGATTTTTATTAGCATCGGATATATTAAGAAGTGATTTTGACGGTGCAAAAGCGTTAGATTTTTTAAAAAAATTAGAGAAAGAATACCCAGTTTTAACCCCTTATATATTATTAAGAAGAGGAAGGGCTTACGAGTTAACAAATGACACGGAAAAAGCTCAAGAAATTTGGCAACAATTAGTCACAGAATTTCCCACTGAATTAGTAGCAGCAGAAGCCTATTATAAACTTGGTAATTATGAACCTAACTATTGGCAAGAAGCCATCAATAGGTTTCCTCAATATCCTCGTACCCATGAAATTGCTCGTAAATTATTAGAAAAAAACCCTAAACAAAAAAACTTATTATTGTTATTGGCAACCTATGATTTATCACCACAAACAAAACCAATTTTAGATAGATTAGTAAAAGAATTTAGTAAAGAATTACAACCATCAGAATGGGAAATTATCGCTAATAATTATTGGCAAAATGGCAATTATTTACAAGCATCTAAAGCCTATGAAAAAGCTACATCTACCCCTGAAAATTTATATCGTATTGCTAGAGGTTATCAAGTCTCAAATAAAAAAACCGAGGCAAAAAGTTTTTATCTTAAATTAGTCAATCAATTTCCTGATGCACCCGACACTGGTTTAGCATTAAGAAGACTGGCTAGTTTAAATCAAGGGGATGAAGCTATATCTTATCTAAATAAAGTAGATAAACGATTCCCTAAAGAAGCGCCTAAAGCCTTAAGCCAAAAAGCCACTATCTTAACGTTATTAGGTAGATTTCCCGAAGCAACTCAAGTCAGAAATCAACTTTTGCAACAATTTCCTAACTCTGATGAGGCTGGGGATTATCGTTGGCAAGTAGCACAAGAATTTGCCAGAAGTAATAATCTTGTTTCTGCGTGGCAATGGGCGCAACAAATCAGCGTCAATAATCCTGATAGTGATGTCGCACCAAAAGCAGGTTTCTGGGTTGGTAAATGGGCAGAAAAATTAGGGCAAAAAGAAGAATCGGCGAAGGCTTTTCAATTTGTTTTACAAAAATATCCCCACTTGTATTATGCTTGGAGATCTGCTGTAAGATTAGGCAAAGATGTGGGGGATTTTACCACCATTCGCAGTTTACCATTAAAAGTAGTAACTCCTCAAACTAGACCAATTCCTCCTGCTGGTTCTAATATGTTTAAAGAGTTGTTTTTAATAGGAGAAAATCAGGAAGCTATTGACTTATTTAGAGGTGAAATAGGCAATAAACAAGAAATAACAGTATCAGAGCAATTTATTCAAGGATTAATAAAACAAATTCAAGGGGAAAATTTACAAGGAATTAATACTATTTGGGAATTAAAAAATCGTCGAGATAATACTGAAGATTATCAAGAATGGCAAATATTAAGAAATAGCCCTGAATATTGGCATGGTTTATTCCCTTTTCATTATGAAGATTTAATCGTAAAATGGTCAACAGAAAGAAAATTAAATCCGTTTTTAGTGGTGTCTTTAATTCGTCAAGAATCAAGATTTGAGAAAGAAATTAAATCTCCTGTCGGCGCTACGGGATTGATGCAAATTATGCCAGACACGGGGAAATGGATTGCACCACAAATAAAACTAGAAAAATATTCTCTCATTGATCCTAATGATAATATTAAAATGGGTACATGGTATTTGAATCATACTCATGAAACTTATAATGGCAATTCCTTACTTGCTGTAGCTAGTTATAATGCTGGTCCAGGTAATGTGGCTAATTGGTTAAAACGTTATCCTCTTGATGATTTTGACGAGTTTGTGGAAAATATCCCTTTCCCAGAAACAAAAGGTTATATTGAGTCAGTTTTTGCTAATTACTGGAATTATGTAGAATTATATGAGCCTCAAATTCAAGAAAAGATAAAGTAATCTAAATAATAATAAAAAAGATAATTTTCAGTAAATAAAATAAATAAATACTAAAAAAAATTTATTCTTTGTTTATGTTTAATTATCTATTATTAATAAATATCAGGTGAAAAAGTGGCTAAAAATTGTGAAGAAATTACTATTGGTGAATCCTTATCAAAAAATCAACAATTAGGTTTAGAATTAGTATCTAAATTCAGTGGTGGTAGAGATGTAGTTTTTGCCGTAGATTTAACCGAAAGTGTTAGTCTTGATGATGAAGGAAAAGTCAGGTTAAAACAAATAGTACAAGATAGTTTAACCAAAGGTGATCGAGTTTATATTGTACCCTTTTCCTCTCAGGTTAACCCCACTAATCCAGACATTAACCCCATTAGTTTATCAAATTTGATTATCTTTACCAATTCCAAAGAAGATATAGATAACATTATCGAGCAAATTCCCTTTACTGCGAATATAAACGAGAAAAACACCGATATTCAACAAGCAGAGCATTTTATTTACCGTAATTTAGCCAAAATTAACCAAAATCGTCTTTGTAGTAATCAACCGATTAAAACTCAATCCGTAGTGTGGTTAACGGATGCACCTTTAAAAACCGAAGCAGGTATAACTTCAGATGTATGGGTAGAAACTCCTGCTAATAGCCCTTATCGTAATTCTACATCACAGGAAAGTATTGATCGAGCTAACTGGTTAAATCATCTCCCCATCAACTTGCGTAGTAAGAATATTGACAATTATCAACTCAGCGTTGCAGATATTAAACCTACTGTACAAGAATTTTGCACTCCTGCCCCTGGGGGTAAAGAAACTTGTCTAGTTAACTCTTATATAACAAGTCAATTATGGCTACCTACTACTCTTTTATTCTTCATAATAATTAGCTTATTGGGTGGTGGAATTATAGCAATTAAATATTATTTGAGTTTACAAGAAACATGGAAATTAGAGGTTGAATTACCTAATGAAGAAGATAAACAAATTCTTAATTTAAAAAATAAAGAAAGTCTATCTATTGGGGAAGACATAGAATGTAACGGAGGAGAAATTAGAGGTTATTTAAAAAGAGAAGGAAACAAAGTTTTTATTGAGCCTACAAAAATTTTACCTATTATTTATAGAGGTAGAGAATTAACACAAAAACAGATAATTGAGGGTAACATTATTAGACTTAATTGCCCTTATAATGATAGAGATTTTGACATTAAAATTATTGTATCTAAGGGTTAATTATTAAATAATAAATTGAGGTTTATATAAGAATCCTTTTTGAGTCATAAGAAAAAAATTAATTAATTTCTCATTAGAGTTAGAGGATCAAAAATTCTCACTAATGATTTAGATTACTGTATATAAATTATATAATTAACGAAAAAATGATGAATTTCAGACAAGTAAAAAATCTGCCACAATCTACATTAAAAGAGATATGCAATCGATGGTTAATCAAAGAATTAGCTCTATTTGGTTCAATTTTAACAGATAAGTTTAATGATAGTAGTGATATTGATATTTTAGTAACATTTGATGATAGCGCGATGTGGAGTCTTTTTGATATTGTGAGGCTAAAAAACGAGCTAAAAAATATGTTTAATAAAGAGGTTGATTTAGTGGAAAAATCTGCACTTTCTAATCCTTTTATTCGTTATGAAATTTTGAAAAATAACTATATTCTTTATGAATCAAATTAACAAAAATTATGCCTTTCTTTGGGATATGTCTCAATCTTGTCAAAGAATACTCTTATTTATAAAAAATACTTTATGGGAAGACTATCAAAATGATATTTTATTGCAAAGTGGCATCGAGGGACAATTAGAAATTTTAGGAGAAGCGGCAAGAAGAATATCTCCTGATTTTCAACAACAAAATCCTCAAATTCCTTGGAGTGATATTATTGGACAAAGAAATATTATCGCCCATCAATATGAAAAAATAAATCAGAAAAGAATCTGGCAAGTTATTACTGTTGATATACCTCATCTTGTCATAGAATTAGAAAAATTAATGCCACCTTTACCTCCAGAATATTAAAATTTTCTTTAAATGTGGGGAGAAGTCATAACAAAATACCAAATAATCTAAAAAAATCTCAATTTTTGCATAAATTCCCCATTTTCTACTGATAATTAATTAGTAGCCCCATTATTTTATAATCATCATGCCCAACAATAACCCTACAGAAACAAAAACCCTCAATATTAAACGTACCATTTGTATTGGCTTAGGTGGTACTGGTAGAGATATTTTAATGCAAATTCGCCGTTTAATCGTCGATCGCTATGGTAAACTAAGGGAGTTACCCGTTGTCAGTTTCGTGCATATAGACACCGATAAAGGCGCATCTCAAGTTAGTGGTTTAAAAACTGGTGATACCTATCACGGCGAAAATATCTTATTTAAACCAGCCGAAACCCTTACAGCTACCATGAATAAGCAAGAAATTGACGATTTGAGTAAGGGATTAGAAAGAAGAAGCGAATATGAAAGAGAATCACCCTATGATCATATCTGTTCATGGTTTCCCAAGCAAATATTAAAGGATGTTAAATCTATTGAAAACGGTGCTGGCGCAATTCGCCCTGTCGGCAGACTAGCTTTTTTTCATAATTACAGTAAAATTCAAGAAGCCATTAGAACTGCTGATAACGCAACAATAGGACACTCTCAAAAATTACTGACTAAAAATATTGTCGTTGAATCTGGTACTAATATTATAATTGTAGGTTCGCTATGTGGTGGGACAGGAAGCGGTACGTTTATCGACATGGCTTATAGTTTGAGAGAGTTGTATGGCTATGAAATTGATAGCGAAATCACTGCATATTTAATTATCGCTCCCGAATTATACGGCAATACTCCTAGTGTGAAAGCCAATACTTATGCTGCTTTAAAAGAATTAAATTATTATACTGCTCAAGGCACAACATTTAATGCCAATTATGATCCAGTCAATTTATTTTCTGTCAGGGAAAATCGCCCTCCTTTTGACTTTGTTTATTTAGTAGGAAATCGCAGCAATAGCGGACATAAAATAGTAAAAAAAGACAAATTATCTCAAGTAATTGCTCATAAAATATTTGCTGATTTTGCAGAAGAAATTTCTGTTAATATTAAAGGCCATAGAGATAATGTTAAAAAATATTTTAGCGTTTATGATGAACATCCTCGCCCTAACGCTCAAAGATACATGACTTTTGGCTTATCAAAAATTTATTTTCCTCGTGATTTAACGATTGCTATCTGTTTAAATAAATTAAAAATAAAGTTAATTAACTTCTGGTTATATGGAGAAGGGCAAAGTCCAGATTCAGGAGAATTATTAGATAAATTTCTTTTAAATTGGCAATCAAAAAATGAAGATATTAAAAATATTTTTCAAGCTAAATTAGAAGCTATTACCCTAGAAAATGACAAGACATTTAAACAAGTATTAAAAAATTGGCAAAATAAAATTCAAGGAGAAATTGATAATTGTCAAAAACCAGAGGATAGACAAAGATTTATCCAGAAAATGCCTAGTCAATTAAAAAGTCAATTCAAAAAAGTGCAACTAGGGGAAACGGAAAATATTAGAGGTACATGGTTAACCCAATTACAGAAAAATAGCCAAAAATTAGAAAAACAATTTAGTCAAGATATTATTGATTATTTAGCTAATTTACTCGAACCATCTAACCCTTATTTTGCCCTTGATAATAGTCGAGGTTGGCTAGAAGCATTATTAACTAAATTAAATGAATATGTAAGAGAATTAGAAGAAGAAAAGCAGAAAGCTGATATTTATATTACCCTAGATAATGTTCTCAAAAAATGGGACGAATCCTGCCAAATATGTGAAGATAAAGAAAAAGAAAAAAAAGGTTTTTTTGGTAAATCTAATAAAACTAAAAATACAGATTTTAAAAATGAAATAAGTTCTAGTATTGAAGATATTAATACATTAATAAAACGAAACTTTAATTTAACTTTAAGAGATGAAAGTTTGAAAATTGCAACTAATTTAAGACAGTTAGTACAACAATTAAAAACTCAAACCAGTAATTTTTATAATCTTTTACAAGATTTAGAAGGTTTTTATAATCGTAAAGGAGAAGATTTAAGTCAAATTGATGATGACGAAATTAATGGTGAGGCAATATTTGAAGCTGATGATAATGATCAATATTATCAAGTTTTATTACCTGATCAAGAAAGAAGAAATTTGTTGGTAGAAGTGAGTCATAAAATTAATGAAACTGCGACACTTCCTCCTTCTTTACTATACTTTTTTACCGCAGAAAGAATTATTGAACAAAAAGAATTAAGTCAAACTATTGATACTAATATTGAAGCTAAATTCGGCGATAAAAGTTTTGATTTAACGGAGTCAGTAGTTAGTCGTTTTATCCAAAAATATCCTTTTTCTGACGGGCAAACTCGCCTTAAACAAATTATTGATGAAGCAGATGTTTTATTACCTTTAAATAGTAATGCACCTTATTTTGTTAATGATGCTGACAAGAGTAAACAAATTATTGGTTTCAAACAGACTGATGACAGAGAAAATAAACAATTTCGAGATTTAATTACTGAAAATATTGGCATTAATTCTGATGTAATAATATCATTACAAACTAAAAATGAAATTGTAATTATTAAAGAATTTGGTGGTTTTCCCCTTAGAATTGTTAACGGATTAAGGGAATTAAGAGAACAATATGATCGACAAAAAAAGCTCTATGATGGTTATAATCTACATAATGATTCTCAGATTTTTTTCCTTGATATTATCCCTCCAGAAGGGCGAGATATGGAATTATTGCAGGATAATTTTTATACTTGTTTAGCCTTCGGAAAAATTCAAAAAATTAGTGATAGTAATAACTATTATTTAGAGTTAGAAGATGAGTTAAGAAGCAAAACTTACGAGATAGAAATTAGTGGAATTTGGGAAGAAGCCTTAGAAAGTATTACTCAAAATGAAACCATTAAAAAATATTTAGCTAATATGGTAAAAAATATTGAAGAAGAATTAAAAGAAAAGCCTTATTTATTCCAAGAAAGTTATTATCCTAATCTAATTAACTTTGTTGATGAATTGGAAAAATTAACTGAATATGACATTAATTATAATCAGAAAAAACTGGTTTTAGGAGAAAGAGCAGATCGAACTTCTTTGGGTAAAGATGGTATTTTAAAAAGAATATATGATCGATTTGTTAAGATTATCAATGATACACAACAAGGCGAAAATGTCAACGAAAAATCTTCATTATCAGGAGGAAAAATTAATGGTAAACAGAAACAATTAACAGCACAAAAAAACAAAAATAATGATAATACTAATCAAATGACAGAAGAAGTTGATCGAGAATTTTATGAGAAATGGAAAAATATAACTCCATTAGAATTATTAGAAATGAAAAAAGAAGGTATTTTAAGCACAGAGGAGGTAAATAAAATCAAAAAATATATCTTGGGTTTATAATTATTAAGAATTAGAAGATAGAATTAAACTTATGAGGTAATAAAATCATTATTTTATAAGTTTTTCTATCATTATATTACCTCAATAACTAAAGCCAGTTTTCTAAATCAAAATTCCAAACTTATTTCATTCTTATAAAGTCTTTATCTGCCGAAACAATAATTAAATTATTAATAATAGCAGTAGAACCAATCCAAAGATCATTTTCCCCTATTCCTAAATTAGAAATTTTAGTTTTTCTGCGTTTATTTTTATCTTTAGGGGCAAAATAGTTCATTATTTTTCCCTTTAGTTTTGCATAAGTTTTATTGACTTTGCTATCAATATTATAAACAGGTATATCTTTTAAAAATTCTTCAACAATAGCTAAATTTTCTACTATTCTTTGAGAGTTTTCAGCCATATACATTAACTCAGCTTCTGTCACTACAGAAATTGCAATTTTTTCCGTGCTAATTTCCTCTATTTTATTAATAATTTTTAACTCACCAAAAATTAAATTACTACAATGATTTGTGTCTAATAAATACATGATTAAAATTTTGCCATACCACGAGAATCATAAACCATTTCCAAACATTCATAAAAATCATCTCCTACCCATTTTCCTGCATGACGTAAAATAGATTTTCCCGAACCTTGACGATCGGCAGTGTCGAATTAGACTTATTAGCATTCGATTCTTTTTTCATTTTTTCGACTAAAATCAATATTTCATTTAATTCAGCCTCAGACATTAATTCTATTTCTTGTAACAGTATTTGTTTTGTCTTCATAATATTTAATTTAATTGAAATAAATTTATTATATCATATAAATATATCAAGATAAAGTATTTTTACTCAAACATAAAATTATGCTAGAAACATTCAAAATTTTTCCGTTATGGTTAACTATAATAACAGTAGTTTTCGTTATTTTACCCACTATTTTATCAGGTTTAACTAGGCGTATTTTATATCTGCATTTACAAGATTTAGAAAAGAAAACAAGAAGATTAGTTAACGGTGATAATCAAGGGATACAACCTAGATTTATTAACCTGTTACAACAAAAATTTGCTAAGGCAAGTCAACAGATAGAAAACGTTAATACCATCGCATTAATTGATGGAGTTTATCATCAGGAAACTATTAATTTTCTCAATGTAAATATTCGTTGTGAAGAAGCGGAATCTATCACTAAAACTATCCCTAATTTATTGTTAGCTTTTGGTTTATTAGGCACATTTTTAGGCATCACATTAAACTTAAATAGTATCAGTCAAATTATTAATCAGGGGGGTGCTGATATTGCTGATTTAACAAGTAAATTACAAAGCCCTTTACAAAGTATGGGTATTGCTTTTATTACCAGTTTAATCGGTTTATTCTGTTCTTCTATTTTAACGGTAATTAATCTAAAATTTAATATCAATTTAGAGAAAAATTCCTTACTTAATAACTTAGAAGATTATCTCGATAATATTTATAAACCATTAGTAGAAGGTGACACCAGATTAGATAAAGCCGTCAATAAAATGGTGGATAAACAGACAGAATTTTTAGAGAGATTTCATGAAAAAGTCGGGCAAGTTTTAGAGCGAACTTTTAAACAAGCCGCCGATAAAATTGCGGATGAAAATGAAAAATCAGTAAGATTAGTTACTCAAATTTGTAATACTTTATGGGAAGTTTCTAGTACTTTAAATACTGGAGCAAATACTTTTCAATTATCTATGGATAAATTAGCTAATCAAGTAAAAAATCTTGATAATATTGTAGTGAAATTAGATAAAAATATCAATAATTTTGAGAATAGTTCCCAACTTATTTTAAAAGCATCTAATAAAATAGAAGCTAGTAAGTTTAGCGAAAATTTAGAGAAAATTACTAATAATTTAGCTCAAACTCAAGAGGCGTTTACAGCATCAACAAAAGAGTTAACAAAGGGAGTTATTATCTTTAATAAAGATAGTAAAAAAGCCACTGATTTAGCATTAAATATTTATGAGGAGTTGAAAAAAGCTAGTGAAAGTTTAGAGGAAAGTTCAGTTTTATTTGCTGATTCAGCTACTACCATTAAGGAAAGTCAATTTAGTGAAAAACTGATGGTGGCGACGAATAATTTAATGACTATTCAGCAACCCTTTTTAGACATGATTAATATTCTTAATCAAGCAATTCAACCTCTCGAAAATAACATTAAAACCTTTGATGCTTCTGTTAATAAAATGGTAGAAGTTACTCCTAATTATGAGCAGTTTAAATACTCCATCGAAATATTAGAAGAAAGTGCTGTTATTTTTGGTCAATCCGCTATGATGATTAAAGACAGTAAATTTGATGAAAATTTGGTTAATACCGCCTCTAATTTAGCTACAATTCAACAACAATTTTTACAAATAGTTAATAGTTTAAGTGGCGTAATTCAACCCATTGAAAATAATCTTAAAACCTTAGATTTATCTATTGATAAAATGGTGAAAGTTACTCCCGATTATCAACAGTTTAAAAGCGCGATTGAACTCTTAGATAAAAGTGCTAATATTTTTATAAACTCCGCAATAGCGATTAAGGAAACAAAATTTAATGAAGGTTTAGCCCAAACAACGACAAATTTAGCAAAAATTCAACAATTATTTTTACAAACAATTAAAAGTTTAAATGAAGTAGTAAAACCTATTAATACTAATGTGCAAATGTTAGACATTTCTACCAATAAAATGACACAGTTAGCCCAAAATGTTAATCACATTGAATCTAATATTAACACCATTAACGATCGATATTTAGAAATGACTAATACCAGTCGAGATATTTTATTAAAACTGGGAGAAAATACCGTTAAAAATAATGAACGATATTCAGAAATGACTAATATCAGTCGAGATATTTTGTTAAAATTAGGAGAAAGTACTGTTAAAAATACTAATAGTTATTCGGAATTATTCAAAAGTTTAGAAAAAATTAATAAAGAGTTAGAGGAAAGATTAAAATTATTAGAAAAAAATGAAAAAGTGATATTAATTTTCTTACAAAAAATAGCAGAAAATGTTGATAGAAAAGATAATCGAGGTAATAAAGAAAAATCAGATATTTTTTTGGACTTTGAGACAATATTTAATGAAGATTTCCCTAATTTATTTAATAAGTAATTTATGATTAATTTTTTTATTAAAATGTTTGTATAATATCTTCTAAATAATCTTTTAATTCTCTTTTACTCATAGATAAACTACCTCATTTAAAATATATGTACTAAGGTGAGGTTTTCAATAATCTTTCATCACTAAATCTACTTTCTTGCCTAATTTTTTACTTAATAAATGTTCTAATTCACAGTATGTAACTAGCCCAAATCTTGCTTCTGATTTAAACTTAATCAGTATATCACTATTTTCTATTTCTTCTCCTCTAATATAAGAGCCAAATAAGCCTAATTCTTCTATATTATATTCCTCTTGAATGTCTAATTTTATCGCTGTTATTTGTTTTTTTAGAATAGTTAATTTATCCTCTGTAACATTATTCATGTTAAAATACTCTTCTAAAATTGTATAAATATTTATAATTAATCACTATATTAAAATCCTATCATAAAAAAATGAGAAATGTTCGATCAAACCGGAGAAATACCAGTGATAATCAAGATTTAGATGTCTTTCCTTCCTTCACCGATTTGATGTCTAATGCTTTTATGATTATGAGTTTTTTATTATTATTAGCTTTGTTTCAATCTTTAGAATTAAATCGTAGATTACAGTCAGCTACTCCCATTGTTATTGATGAAAAATCAGGTAACTTTAAGTTTAAATCAGGTAGTGCAGAATTAACAACAGATTTTCAAAAATATATCAATAATAGTATTATTCCCCAAATAAAAGCAATTATTAAAGAGAGAAATATAGACTTTATTCAAGTAATTGGACATACAGATGGACAAGTGTTAGGGTTAAGTGGTAACTTAGATCAAAACTTAGAAAAAGTAGCTAAAAATCAATTTAAAGTAACTCAATTAAAAGCTGGTTCAAATGCAGATTTAGCCTTGATGAGAGCCTTAGCAGTGGTGCAAGAATTACAAAAAAAAGAAGAATTTAAAAACATTAAATTTAGGGCATATTCTGGTGCCCAATTATACCTACCATCAGGAGAATTAGCGACTTTCAATCGTCAAGCTGATGAGACAAGAAGACGCATCGAAATTCGTTTTATTCCTCCGGGTAAAAATCAATAAAAATCTAATTTATATGATAATCATACTAAAAGCCATCTATCGGACTCGAACCGATGACCTACTGATTACAAATCAGTTGCTCTACCAACTGAGCTAAGATGGCATAAATTTAAACAGTGTTTTTAGATATTGTTTTATCTTTTTATTTACTGCAACGACTATTATAACTGATTTTGTCGGAAATTTGTCAAGAAAAATGAAAATTCTTTTCTTAATAGATTTATTGTGAGCCAATTTTAAAAGTGTCTGATGACTCAACCCAAAAAAAAGTCCGTAAAAGTATAATCATAAAATAAAGTTTATTATCTTCATAAAATTATGGGAAAAGAGCATTTTAATCAAAGTCATAGCAATGCTTGGGTTATTCAAACATGGTTATCTTTTATAATCTCCATCAGTGCCACTTCTTTGGGAATAATTTATTTACCAGTGGATATTTGGATTAAAGGTTATATGGGTATGGGATTAATTTTTTCTGTGGGCTCAACGGTTAGTTTAACAAAAACCCAGAGAGATATTCATGAATCGAGTAGAATGATTGCCAAAATAGAAGAGGCTAAGGTAGAGAGAATTTTAGCAGAACATAACCAAATTAATTAATAATTGTTAATTAGTTATCAAAGTTTTGTTTTTCTAGTTCAATTTCTGGGTTATTTTCTAAGGCAGGATAAGTTATTAAAGTCTGTTGTAAACCAAATAGGGATTTTAGTTTTAACCATGCCCAATTTTGCCACCAACCTACGATACCATTAGGTAAAATTGTTACGACAATTAAGAATAACGCACCTTGAAAAAATAGCCAAATTTCGGGGAATTGTTCACTTAAAAAACTTTGTCCTAATCTTACTAATAATGTGCCAATAATTGCACCTAACAATGTACCTCTACCGCCTACGGCTACCCAAATAACCATTTCGATAGAAAAAGCTACTTCCATGATACTAGGGGTAATAATGGCTGTTTGTACTGAATATAAAGCTCCTGCAATTCCTGCGATCGCACCAGAGATACTAAATACTAAAACTTTAAACCAAGTTGGATCATAACCTGAAAATCGAACTCTATTTTCATCATCTCGAATGGCTATTAATAACCTTCCAAATCTACCGCTAGTAAGCCAACGACAAAGGAGATAAGTTAAGACTAAGAATACAATAGTACATTGATAGAAAACTAATTGACCTTTTGCTGAACTTGTGACAATACCGAAAATTGCTTCAGTGTCAAATTTTAAACCATTTGTACCATTAATTAATTTTTGTTGCCCATTGAAAAAGTTAAAAAAGACAATTAATGCGGCTTGAGTCAAAATCGAAAAATACACACCTTTGATGCGATTACGAAAAACTAAATAACCTAATAAACCAGCCACAATAGCAGGAATCAGAAAAATAGCGATAACAGTGAAGGGAAAAGAATGAAAAGGTTTCCAAAATAAGGGTAATTCAGTCACACCATAAAGAGTGAAAAAATCTGGTAATTGCCCTTGTGGTATTTGTAGTTTTAAGTGCATGGCAAAAGCATAACCTCCTAAAGCGAAGAAAATTCCATGGCCTAAACTTAATAATCCAGTATAACCCCAAATTAAATCAATACCTAATGCCACCATGGCTAAAGCTAAAAATCTACCAAATAACTGTAATCGAAATGGACTAATAACAAAGGGTAAAATTATGGAAAAAAGGATTATTACGGCGATAATAGAACCAATTTCTATCCATAATCTTTGTTTTTTATCTTGCCGTGATTGAGAAAGGGTGCTATTTACCATCTTGTTTTAGTTGTTAATGAGTAAAATTCGCAATTTGACTTCCACTTATTATCGAAATAATAGTTTTCATTTTTAGTAAGTATTGATACATTTTTTTTGAAATAAACCTGAAAGAAAAATTTTTTTCCTGAAATTATGACAATGACGGCAATTTGGCTATGATAAGTAATTGATTTTTAGTGTTGAGAGGTTTTAATGGTTGAATATTTAGTGTTTTTGACAATTTCAGCTAGTCTTTATGCTTTATTCGCTTTAGGCTTAAATTTACAATGGGGATTTACAGGATTAATTAATTTTGGTCATGTAGCCTTTATGACTATCGGAGCTTATACAACTGTTTTATTAACAGAAAAAGGAATCCCTTTATTTTTAGCCATGATTATTGGCGGTTTTGGTGCGGCATTTTTAGGTTTATTAATTGGATTAACTTCTTTAAAATTACGAGAAGATTATTTAGCTATCGTCACCATCGGATTTTCTGAATTAATACGTTTGATCGTACAAAATGAACAATGGTTAACCAAAGGAAATTTTGGCATACAAGGTTATCAGTTACCTTTTGGTAATTTTCAACCCAATCCCCTAGGTAAAATGATGATGATTTTTCTATTAACTTTATTAGGGATTTTTGTTGTTTGGCAATTGGGGCGAAATCTTAAACAACAATTACGATTACAAAAACAAATTACTGGAAAAAGTTATCAACCTTCTAGCATTTTAAATATCTATATTTCTACAAGTTTTGCTTTAATTTTAGTTTTATTAGTATATATTAATGGAGTTATTTCTTTATCTAATTATACTTATAAAGCTGGTTTAATGTTATTAATTTTATTTGCTTTAGCTATCGTTTATTACGGTTTAGATTTAATTATTCATTCTCCTTGGGGGAGAGTATTAAAATCCATTAGAGAGGATGAAGAAATCCCTAAAGCCCTAGGTAAAAATGTCTTTTGGTATAAGTTACAATCTTTTATGTTAGGAGGAGCGATCGCAGGTGTTGCAGGGGCTTTTTATACTTGGCAATTAACAACAATTTATCCCACCAGTTTTGAACCTTTATTAACTTTTAATGCTTGGATTATAGTAGTTTTAGGCGGTTCTGGAAATAATGCAGGAGTAATATTAGGAGCAATTATATTTTGGGGTTATGACTCTTTAACAAGATTTATTTTTAGTAATTCAGAATTAATAAACGACTCTCAATTAGGAGCATTAAGAATAATGATTATTGGTTTAATTTTAATGATTTTAATGATTTCACGCCCTCAAGGTATTTTAGGGAAAAAAGAAGAACTTTCTTTAAATAATTAACAACTTTACTTATGACTTAATACAATGAATATCCCTAACTCAATAACTATTTCAAGAATTTTTTTAGTAATTCCAATCATATATTTATTATATCAACCAGAAAAATATTTTCAGTGGATAGCTTTTGGGATTTTTCTCTTTGCGGCAGCTACAGATTGGTTAGACGGTTATTTAGCTAGAAAATTAAATCAAATTACTGAATTAGGGAAATTTTTAGATCCTTTAACGGATAAAATTTTAGTAATTGCACCTTTTTTAGTATTAATTGAACGTCAACAAATACCAGCGTGGGCAGTATTAATTATTATTGTTAGAGAAATCATAATTTCAGGATGGAGAGTGAATCCGAACTTAGTAAAACAAGATAATATTAGTGGTGCAAATATGTGGGGAAAATTAAAAACAGTTATGCAAATTATAGCCATTAGTTTTTTAATTATGCCTTTATCTGGTTTGTGGCAATCCATCGGATTAATTTTTTTCTGGTTAGCATTAATCTTAACAATTATTTCTGGAGTAATTTACCTTATTCCAAATTCTACATCTTCAATTTTAGAAACAGAAAAATAGAAAAAAAGGAAAAGTAAACATACAATAGAGATCTTCAATAATTTTTTAAATAATAGATTCTGATTAAGAATATGTGAATTTAAGTTATATTTTCCCTGATTATTCCCTAACAATTATAATTTATGGAAAAGTCTAATAAATTTTGCTTACTAACTTTTTACGAAGAGTTAATTAAGTTAAAATTTCTGTTTAAAGTGTTATTTTTAAAATCAGTAATTATAATTATCAAAAATTAAATATATAAATTAAGGAGTTAAAAAAATGGGTTTATTTGATCGTTTTTCTGAATCTCAAGATATGGGTATAGATTTAGGTACAGCTAATACCTTGATTTATATTCCGGGTAAAGATATTGTTTTAGATGAGCCTTCAGTTATTGCCATAGATGATGATAAAAATGAAGCCTTAGCCGTCGGTAAAGAAGCACAAAAAATGTTAGGGCGTACTCCTAAAAATGTCAGAACAATACGCCCCTTAAAAGACGGAGTTATAACCGATGTTAAAGAAACGGAAATGATGCTTCGGGAATTTATCAAAAAAGCAAGAGGAAATAATAATTTAACTCGCTCTCGCATTATTATAGGTGTACCTAGTGGCATTACTTCCGTGGAAAGAAAAGCCGTAGAAGAAGCTATGGAAACATCAGGGGCAATAGATAATATAGAATTTATTGATGAGCCTCTAGCCGCAGCCATTGGTGCAGGATTGCCCGTTGATGAGCCTGTAGGTAACATGATTGTTGATATAGGAGGGGGGACAACGGAAGTTGCTGTGTTAAGTCTTCAAGGTATTGTTTTAAGCGATTCGGTGAGAATAGCGGGGGATGAAGTCAGTGATGCGATTAAACGTTACTTAAAACGAACTTATAATCTGATTGTAGGAGAGAGAACAGCAGAAGATGTTAAAATGAAAATTGGTTCAGCTTATCCTACCGATAATGATCAAGAAGTCATGGAAATTAGAGGCTTAAATATTGTTTCTGGTTTACCCAAAACTATTAGTATCACTGTAGAAGAAATCAGGGATTGTATCGCCGATACTGTAGAATCCATTGTTGATGCTATAAAAAAAATTCTCGAACAAACTCCCCCCGAACTAGCAGGAGATATTATTGATAGAGGGATTACACTAGCAGGAGGGGGAGCATTACTTAGAGGTTTAGATAGTTTAATCGCTAATGAAACAGGAATTATTACTCACATTGCACCTAATCCTCTTAAATGTGTTGTCTATGGTACGGGTAAAGTATTAGAAGAGTATGAACGTTTGGGTAGAGCGAGTCGTCGAAAAAGATAGGAGTTAGGAGATAGGAGATAGGAGTTAGTAATGTACCCCTTTGCCCTTTGCCCTTGTAACTTTGCTTTACCTTAACGAGTCAATGGGGTGCAAAACTGATAATTAACTATCTTGTAATGTGAGATAAAAATAGTTATGATCAAAGAGTTGTTGAGATGATCAAAAGATTAAGACTGTGACGGTAAAACCACATTGGCTAAGGGTAAAAGCACCACAAATTCAAAGAGTTGGCAGTGTTAAGGATATTTTGCGAGATTTGAACTTAAATACTGTTTGTGAGGAAGCATCATGCCCTAATATTGGGGAATGTTTTAATGCTGGTACTGCTACATTTCTGATTATGGGGCCAGCTTGTACTCGTGCTTGTCCTTATTGTGACATCGATTTTGATAAAACTCCTAAAGAACTTGATGCTACAGAACCCTTACGATTAGCTGAAGCGGTACAAAGGCTTAATCTTAATCATGTGGTTATTACATCCGTAAACCGTGATGACTTACCAGACGGCGGTGCTAGTCAATTTGTGGCTTGTATTACAGAAACTAGAAAATTATCCCCAGAAACTACTATTGAGGTGTTAATCCCTGATTTATGCGGTAATTGGAACGCTTTAGAAATCATCTTACAGGCTCAACCAGAGGTATTAAATCATAATACAGAAACCATAGCTAGATTATATCGTAAAGTGCGCCCTCAAGGGGAATATCTGCGATCGCTTGAGCTATTAAAGAAAACTAGAGAATTATCATCCCTTACCTATACAAAATCAGGAATAATGGTAGGTTTAGGGGAAACAGATGCAGAAGTAAAACAGGTAATGGAAGATTTACGAGGAGTTGATTGTGATATTCTCACCATTGGGCAATATTTACAACCATCACAACATCACTTAGGAGTTAAAGAATTTATCACCCCAACGCAATTCAATTCATGGCGTGAATTTGGTGAAAAATTGGGCTTTTTACAAGTAGTTTCTTCTCCTCTAACTCGTAGTTCTTATCATGCGGGGGAAGTCCAAAAACTGATGAAACTTTATCCTCGATATTAGAGATATTTTGCTTTACTTTTAACTGGTAATGTTAATATATTCTTTGATTCCCAAGAAAAGAAGGTTAGTATCAACTTTTATTTGCTTATTAATATCAGGGAAAATTTCTTCTAAATATTGATTTAATAATAGAGCATCACCGCCAGTTAAAATTACTTGACTTTGAGGATATTTTTGTAACCAATCTTCCGTAAAGTCTCGAATACTAGCAATAATTGTATAAATAATACCACTTTGAATAGCTGAAGAAGTATTTTTCGCCCAACGGGGGGTGATTTCGCTAATCATCTCTATTTCTGGTAAGGCGGCGGTATTGAAAAACAGAGTTTGTAACTGTAACCTTACTCCGGGTAAAATTGCACCACCGATTAATTTTTTATTCTCATCTGCACCAGTAAAAGTCAAAGCGGTGCCACTATCGATGACAAGACAAGGAAAACCATAGTTACATCCTGCTCCCCATAATGCTAAAATGCGATCAACTCCCATCGTCGAGTAAATATCTTGTAAAGGAATAGTTTTACCATTGATAATGGTAGTTTGAGGCAGAGAAAGATAGATTTTTGTAGCTGAAGGTACAACAGAAGCGACATATAACGGAATTTGTGCTTTTAAGTGAAAATAAAGGGTTTTATCTAAAATATGGGATAATTCAGCTAAGGATTCAGCTTGAGAGGTATTCCATGTTTGCTGTATTTTTTCTCCATCACAATAACACCAATGGAGTCGAGAATTACCGATAATTAAACCAAGCCAAGATTGCATATACAATATTTAACCTCTTGCATAAAGTTTAGGATGTATTGATTATTTTCTTTGTGCTTTTTGTGGATTCCAAGATATTTATTTATCTTTAATTAAGTAATCCTATTTTTTTTAATATTGTTATCTTATACCTAGAATTATTCCTAATAATAAGATAAAGCCAATCCAAACATTTTGACTGAATATTTGCCCATAATTGACTGATTCTTGATTTGATTTTTGTAATGCTAAATATTGTGCTACCCACATAATCACAGCGATCGCCCATGTAACTCCAAAAAAGAGGTTAAAGTTGTTAAAAGAGCCAAGATAAGCGAATAAACCAGCAGTGAGAGCAAAAAATAAACCTACTGCATCTTCGACAAAATCCCCGAAAAAGATGGCACTAGAATTAATACCCATTTTGAGATCATCGGGTTTATCTGCCATAGCATAAATAGTATCAAAACCCATTGTCCAAGTTATTGTGGCCCCCCACAATACCCATGTATTAAAAGTGAGATTACCGGTGACGGCACTCCAACTGATTAACACCGCAAAACCCCAAGCGATGGATAAAACTAATTGAGGGATAGGAAAGACTCGTTTAGCTAAGGGATAACAAATAATTACAGGCACAGAAGCCACACATAACCAAAAACTGAGGGAATTAAGATAAAATGCCAATCCTGCGGCACAAGTTAAACTGATAATAAAAACAATAATACCGACTTTTACGGATAAAGCACGGGATGCGAGGGGGCGTTTTTTTGTCCTCTCTACCTGATTATCTATGTTACGATCCCATAAATCATTAATAACACATCCTGCGGCACTGGTGGCTAAACTACCTAAAATAATAATGCCTACCAACACAAGGGGAGGTTTTCCCATACTAGCGAAAAACACCGCCCATAATGCTGGAATCATGAGGATTAATCTTCCTGCTGGTTTATCCCAACGGAGAAGTTTAATAATACTTTGGAATAAAGAAGGTGAATTAACTTCAGAAGAAGAAATCATAACTATAGTAAAAATATTAATAAGCAATAGTTTATCAAATTCAAAGACTTTGCGGTGGAGTGTATTGCGAAAAAAACTTAAGGAGAATGTAAAGTGAAAATGGTAATTTCTGGGCGACAATTAAAGCGAATGTAAGGATAAGCCATGCCGATTCCTCGATTAGTATATTGAATCATATCTTCAAGGTGATATAAACCACTAATATATATTTCTCCATAGGGAGGTAAAAAAGGCGCACCAAAGAAAGGAATATTAACTTGCCCACCATGGGAATGTCCTGATAATTGTAACGCAAAACGGTGAGTAATAGCGCTTTCAAACGCTAAATCAGGCTCATGTGCTAAAAGAATATTTACTCCTGTTTTTGGTAGTTTTTCTAATACTAAATCTAGGTTATATTTACGAAATAAAATATCATCGACTCCTGCGATATTTAGAATACTATTATTTTTTTCGATGGTATAAACATCATTTTTTAAGTTAATAATATTACTATCTTTTAAAGCAGTTTCTACTAAACTAAAATTAGTACCATAATCATGATTTCCTAATACAGAAAAACTTTTATAAGTGGGGTTTAATTTACTTAGTGCATTAGTTAATATTATCCTATCTTCATCTAAAGATCTTTCTTTAAAATTAGATGTATAAATACCAGTTTTATTCATAATTTTCTTGAAAAAAGAAGGATGTTTTTCTACATAGGGAAGATGATTTTCACCGAATCTTTTAGTATAAGTAATCCTTTGAGAAAAGAAATCCCCTGTTAAAACAACTATATCAGGATTTTGTTCATTGATTAATTGGACTATGTTTTCTAGTCTTTTTTCCGTCATCCATTCACTAATATGAATATCGCTAACTTGGACTATTTTCCATCCTTCAAATTCTTTGCTTAAATTAGGTAAATTAAGATCAATATTTTTAAAATCAATCCACTCTGGTTCTATGGTATAAATATAAAATAAAAAACTAAATATAGCTATAACAATCATCGTTGTTGATAATGTCATAAACTTAACTAAACTAACAATAGATTTTATTAAATATTTCATAGTAAATTGTGAATATTGATCATTGTTAATTGTTAATTATTTATTGTTAACTATTTATTGGTTAACTGATATTTGCCTTCAGATTCGGGATTTTCAACTCTGGGTAATCCCATACTATAATTAACCACTCTAGCGTCAAGATTATAGCTAATTTCCCCTTTATTTAAGAGGTTACGAATAAAATGTTCTAATTCTGAACCAATACGACGTAAATTATAATCTGTTAAGTCTTCTCCACTATAGTTTTCTACTAACTCATCAAATTTACTATAGACTTTTTGGAGACTAACTTCATCCCAATTAAACTCATTATCAGGATCAACGTCAAGAGTTAAAACTTGATTTGATGGTATTAATTCATTTTTGTGAATTTCGGCAGTATAGATTCTAATATGGCGGGTTGTAGATTTGATTAACATCATGACTAAATATTAACAATTTATAGTTCTAAAGTTATTTTGCCATAAAACTACTTAAGGAAAAGGGTATTTACGTTAACGAGGAAAATTAATTTTTTATCTTCACAAGATCTTCACAATCTTAAGTCTTAATAGAAATATCAAACAACGAAGATTTTATCAAGAGAGATTAAAAATATGGCTAACCAAAAACATTTACAACTTCTTTTATCTTCATCAGCGACTAATTGGAATAACTGGAGACAAGAAAATCCTCATATTGTGATAGATTTACAAAATGCGAATCTAAGTAAATGTAATTTAAGTCAATTTAATCTTAAAGAAGCTAATTTGGAAAAAGCAGATTTAAGTCAAGCTAATCTTACCAAAACTAATTTATCTAAAGCGAATCTTACTAAAGCGAATTTCACTAAAGTCTATGGTAGAGATGCTAACTTTAGTTTGGCAAACTTACAAGATGCGAATTGTTTTAATGCTTATTTTATTCAAGCTGATTTTAGCAAATCTTGTTTATTAGGAGTTAACTTTCAAGAAGCCAATTGTACAGAATCTTTTTTTATTGGTAGTAATCTAAGTTATGCTAACCTCTCTCGTGGTATTTTTAGGGGAGTAAGTTTTGTCGAAGCTAATTTAAACGAAGCTAATTTAAGAGAAATCACACTTAATGAAGGAGATTTAACTTCCGCCAAAGCAAATAATACTGATTTTAGTCAAGGAACTTTAACGGGTATAATTATTGAAGATTGGCAAATTAATGATTTTACCAAATTTGAGCAAGTTATTTGTAATCATCTTTTTGTCTCTTCTCAAGAAAAAATTACCACCGATTTTCAATGTTTTCCTCACACATCAAGTTTTTTACAATTTGCCTTAAATAAGAATAGTATTAATGATGTAAAACTTAATGAAGTTATTAATATCCTTGAAATTAAGAAAATGGCGATAGAAGAACAAATACAACAGTTAATTAATAATAATACTAATCAACATTTAATGGCTTCTTAATAGTTTGCATACATTTTCCTCTCTATGACTAAAAACTTTTGTTAAGTGTGCATTATTTTCCCTTACTAATAAGTCAATTACAATATCACAAAAATCCTTTAACACAGAAAAATGTAAAGGGTTTTATTCTCTCTGAATATTCAATAATTCAATTAATTCTTTATCATCTTCCCATCTGGGCACAATCTCTAATTTATCATTATATTCTCCTGTGTGTGTAAACCATAAATTAGCTAAATCTTCTTTTATTTGTTTTATTCCTTCGGTAATAACTGCTCTATAATCATCTTCAGAAAAAGTAAAGACACGATGAGGTTTGGGTTGGGTAATTGTCCATTTAACAGTATCTTGATGGTGAGTTACTTGAATACCTTGCTCAATTCCTGCACAATCAGGTACACCACACCAACAGGTTAAGATAAAGTATTTACCGTTTTGTTTTAAAGTATTGTTTAATTCTGTCAAAGATGTAGCATAGTAAGAAAAATCAGCGATGGGTTTTCCA
This sequence comes from Geminocystis sp., assembly GCF_041753295.1. Classification (NCBI taxonomy): domain Bacteria; kingdom Bacillati; phylum Cyanobacteriota; class Cyanophyceae; order Chroococcales; family Geminocystaceae; genus Geminocystis; species Geminocystis sp. The sequence continues at coordinate 61,194 of NZ_JBGSUU010000105.1, read as the reverse complement.
TCAACTAAAATTATAGTGACAAAATAAAGGTTATCATCATTATCAAAACGATATATTTTACTATGTAAATTTAGTTTATTCATTAGTTAGTAGAATAATAAAAATATCAATGAAATAGAGAGATAGAAAAAATACTTATAAATCAAGTTCTCAATCTTAGCTTAAATCCATTGTAGAGGCTTAATATCCTAACCTCTATCTTCTGTAATTATTAATAGTCTAAACTAAGTACAAGAGTTTCAAGTCCTAATTTTTCTTTTTTTACTACTTCACTATAGAATAAATATAAGAAATCTTTATGCTGTGGATGCCCACGAGAAGCACCACTAGCACCCATAGCAATTACAACTCCGCAATAACCGTTAAATTTAGCAACATCTTTTTGCCATAATTTTAATTGTTGAGAAAAGGAATCTTTTTGATTAGTTTCTTCAAATTGAGCTAATATGTATAAATTCTCTTCTTTTGTTTGTAAAATACTAAGATCAAAATGTTCTTCTTCATAAGGATCATAACCTTTATTAAAAGTTAAATAAACAATACCGTTTTCATCCTTTAATTTTTCGATAATAATTTGTGCTTTCGGACGAGTTGTTTGTACAATAATTACGGGAAAACCTGCTTTTAATGCCTGATTTTTGGTAATTTTACCAAGAGTGTTAACGTCAATGTTAGCTAAAGACTTATTTTGGAGAGAATTAAATAAACTAGATTCTATTTTACCTAAAGAAATTAGCGCACCTTCAGGAATTAATTCGTCACTGACAGCCAAATCATCATCGTCGTCATCATTATCGAAAAAGTCTTCATCGTCATCATCGTCATCATCATCGCCGAAAAGATGTTCTAATTCTTTAGTAATTTCTGGCGTAGTGGAAACATTTATTTTTAAATTAAAATCTTTTAAAGGGATTTCTACATCATATTCCTTTTCAATTAAGTCGATGTTTTCTTCGGATAATTCTTCTTCAAATTCATCGATAAATTTACCAAATGCTTTTAAAGCGGCATAAATAGGATAGACTTCTTCTTCATCTTTGAGAGGGGAAATTCCTTCATAGGGATGAATGCTACCGAAAATAGGTTTAACCTTACTTTTTAAAAATTCATTCCAGTTTAAAGATTCTTCATCATCATCATCGTGAGAAAAATTAATAAACCAACAATCTTGCTGTAAAAATGTCGCTTCTAATTCACCTTCTTCCTCTGACTCTGTTAAACTCATGACTTGTTGACGAAAAGTTTTCATGGAGTCTAAAGATCGATATAAGATAATACCAAATTCTTCTCCTAACATTCCCATCACACAAGCATAAAGGCTTTCAACACCCCATTGATTAACGTCAATTTTGATGATTTCTTCTTCCGATAATGATTGCCATGGTTGTTGTCTCCAAATTTCAGATATAGCTACTTTCTCTAAGGCTTTTGATAATTCAGGGGAAATATTTTCATCACTTTCTGTGTGCATATTTTGAAAGTTTTGCCATAATTCATCTAACAGAGGTAATTCTGGTTGATAATCCACAATAATATCTAAACCTTGTAATGCACCACGCAAGAAAAACTGTAACTGTCTATCTTTTACCACAATTTTCTGTGGCCGTGCTGGTATAGCTGGACTATGGGGATTCTCAATGGCTTTTAATAATGCCCTTACCATGGCTTCTGGACCTGATTTTGAACGCATTACATCCATTGATCTCACAAAGCCTTCACTACCGTCCACCCAAATAATACATTCTCCGTTATCGACTAAATCTGGTTCAAGATTTTCCATCATCCCTGTAATCGAACGGCGATCGCCTTCCCATACATGAGGAATTTGAGGAAGACGTTGTAATCTGTGTTTTGTAGTTTCTGGTAAGGAAGTCATTTAAACAATTAGTAATTAGTAATTATTAATTAGTAATTAATTAAGAATTTTAAATTAATTAAAAATTAGGAATTGGGCAAAAAGTCAGCAGAATTAATTTTTGCTTTACCTAGTAAGATACCATATTCTATACCTTCAACTACGGCTTGATAAGAAGCATCAATAATATTTGTTGATACTCCCACTGTAGCCCATCGTTGTTCACCGTTGCTAGATTCAATTAAAACCCTAGTTTTGGCTGAAGTTCCTTTTGCTCCATCAAGAATTCTTACTTTATAATCCGTTAAATAAAATTGAGCAATTTCGGGATAGAATTTAACTAAAGCCTTACGCAAAGCCTTATCTAATGCAGAAACTGGCCCATTTCCTTCTGCTACTTCTAATAACTCTTCTCCATCAACGATGATTTTTATAGTAGCTAAAGCATGGGTATGAGAGATTTTTCCGTCTAAGGTAATGTCGGAATGCACTTGAAAACCTTTAATACCGAATAATTGTTGTCTTTGATTTAAGGCTTCTCGTAATAATAGTTCAAAACTAGCCTCCGCCGCTTCAAATTGATAACCTTGACTTTCTAAGGCTTTTAATTTCAATAAAATTTCTCGACAAATAGGATCATTTTTATCAAATTCGATGCCAAAGGTTTTCGCTTTACTGATAATATTACTTAATCCAGATTGATCTGAGATCACGATTCTTCTTTCATTACCAATAGATTCAGGTTCTATATGCTCATAGGTTAAAGGATTACGAGCCACTGCGGATACATGAATACCACCTTTATGGGCAAATGCCGATCTTCCCACAAAAGGAGCATGATTATCAGGAGGAAGATTGACTATTTCACTAATTAAACGACTATTAGGGGTTAATTTAGTTAATTCTTCTGGTTCAAGACATTTATAACCTAATTTTAGCTGTAAATTAGGGATTAAAGTACATAAATTTGCGTTGCCACATCTTTCACCATAACCGTTGATTGTACCTTGAACCATGGTGACACCTTCTAATACAGATGCCATGGCATTAGCGACGGCTGTACCGCTATCATTATGAGTATGAATACCTAATTGTGGACTATGAGAATCATCTAAATTAAGATCAAGTTTTCCCCTAATTTCCGACACAATTTGACTAATTTCATGGGGTAACGTACCGCCATTTGTATCACAAAAAACAAGCCATTGCACACCACCTTTAATAGCTGATTGAAGGGTTTTTAAAGCGTATTGGGGATTATTTTTATATCCATCAAACCAATGTTCAGCGTCATAAATTACTTTTCTTCCCTGCGATCGCAAATAGGTGATAGTATCTTCAATCATGGCTAAATTCTCATCCAGAGAGGTTTTTAAGCCTTCTGTAACGTGTAAATCCCAAGATTTGCCGAAAATGGTCACCCAATGAGTATTAGCTGCTAGAATCGCTTTTAAGAGAGGATCTTTATCGGCGGATTGATTAGGGCGACGAGTTGAACAAAAAGCCACTATATTAGCTTGTTTTAGAGGCTGTTGTTGTAACTCCCAAAAAAATTGTACATCCTTGGGGTTAGCACCAGGCCAACCACCTTCAATAAAAGGGATACCCATATCATCTAATTTTCGGGCAATTTTCAACTTATCTGCTAAAGAAAGTGAAATACCTTCTTTTTGGGCTCCGTCTCTTAAGGTAGTGTCATACAACCAAATTTTTCGCTCATTCATCCTTATAATATCTCTATATCAGGCTATGAAATAATTTTAACGCAATAGCCTATTAAGATATAGATAAAATACTTAGAATTTAATCAATTTTATTTTGTTACAAATTCATTAAGGTATTTTAAAATTCTTTGACAATTCTTCCTTGACTGGTGAAAGAAATTCCTTGAGTACTAGCAGTACTAATCATAACCGATTCAGCGAAAGGTTTTACGACTTTTTTATCTGCTACCCATTCCATTAAAAAATTAGCACCTATTCCTCCTCTAGTATCACTATCTTCGATATAAAAATTAGTAGAAGCTAAAGGTTTTAATGTTACAGGAGAAGCTAAATAATCGTCAATTAAATTACCTTGAGTATCATAATATTTAACAGATTTAATAATAATAGAATTATCTAAATCAATGTTATGAAAACTTACCGTAACCGCTAAATTATGGCTTCTTTGCTGATTGGAATGATAAATATTAGAATATACTGGAATATAAATAATTTGTCCCGTAATCGGTTTAAAATCTGGAGATAAATTAATAGTTTCGGTATTAATAGGATTTTTATTATTAGTAATATTAGTCGGTTGATTATCTAAGGTTTGAGTAGAATTACAAGCGAAAAAGAAGAGAGAGATTAACAATAAAAAACAGAATAAATATTTTTTAGGCATTATTAATTACCATAACGAAGAATAAACTTTTTATTTACAAAAAGAAGAAGATTAAATAATAAGATAGTTATTATCAATTTACCTTAAAATATATTTCAATAATTTTTGATTCTCCTACCCTGACAGTGAATGATTAAGAGACTATATTATAAGCCTGTGGAAAACTTAAATTTTAGGGATAATCGTAAATATTTTATAATATTTTTCTTAGTATGGCATAAATTTACGAAATCCACTGGATAAATAGATAGAAATAAAAAACATCAAATTTACAGGAGAATTAAACCATGACAAAACAAAATGTATCTCAAAAACCTATTATTAAACCTGCCGTCACACTAAAAGGAAATCTCAATGTTGAGAAAATTAAAGTAGGGGAATATTTAGCAGAAATTCAATATTATCAAGTCGTTAAAGTTAACCCTAAAACCATTAAAGTTGTTAGTGATAAAGGAGTAGAATCAAATATAGATAAAGATTTAGTTTTAGAGATGTATTCCGCTAGTCAATATCAAATAGAAAAATATATTACTCGCATAGAAGTTAATAATATTTTAGCGAATATTGGACAACAAATATTTACCGTTAATTTTAACAAACAAGTTAAACAAGATGATATAAAAAATAAGTTATTAACTGCTATTAAAGATGAAGAAGGAAATCCTCTTACTTATGAACAAATAGAGAAAAATTTAAAGACAATTAGTAAGGAATTAAACAAAGGAGAAGAAAGAACTTTAATCGGTTATTTATTAGAGATTAATAATGAGATGGGCAGAAGTAGTGCCATTGATTTAGAAATAGAGAGAGGTAAAAATCGTTTGCGTCAAATTGATCATCGTACTATTAATTATTTAATATTTAAAAATACTAAATATCTTGTTAAATAAAAACTATTAATAATAGGAAAAAACGAAAAGTGATAACCATAGAGATATATTTGATTTATTTTGTCACGATATTAACATTAAGTTAAATTATTAGATAGTAGAAATTATATCAAGGATACTTAAATAGCCTAAGTACCATCAACAATGTACAATCTTAAGTTAAACTCAAGCAACTATAAGAAAATAATATGAAAAATTACCAACTCAAAAGAGTTTTAGCTTTATTTATTAGTCTTAATTGGTTAACCGTTGGCTGTGGTATGTTTGGCACAACGGGAGAAAATACCACCACAACACCAGAAACAGAAAATACGAATACTGCTGAAAATAGTAGTGAAGGCTTGAAATTAGGAGCATTATTTCCTATCACTGGGGATTTATCGTCTATTGGGCAAAATATGCCTATTGCATCTCAATTAGCGGTGGATACTGTTAACGCTTGTGGAGGTGTCAATGGTAAACCTGTAACTTTAGTGAAAGAAGATGATCAAACTGATCCTGTAGCTGGAACTTCTGCTATAACGAAATTAACGGAAGTGGATAAAGTATCAGGAGTAGTTGGTTCGTTTGCCAGTAGTGTTTCTACGGCAGCTTTGGATGTAGCGGTGAGAAATAACGTTATGATGATTTCACCGGGTAGCACAAGCCCTGTTTTTACTGATAGAGCGAAAAAAGGAGAATTTAACGGATTTTGGGCGCGCACAGCACCTCCAGACACCTATCAAGCCCAAGCCTTAGCCGCTTTAGCCCAGAAAGAGGGTTTTAAAAATGTTTCTACAGTAGTGATAAATAATGATTATGGAGTAGCATTTGAATCGCAATTTGTAAATGCGTTTACTACGGCAGGAGGCAACATTCTCAATAAAGAAAAACCAGTACGTTATGATCCAAAAGCCACTACATTAGACTCAGAAGCAGGATTAGCCTTCGCAAATAAACCAGATGCAGTAGCGGCGGTATTATATGCAGAAACAGGTAGTTTATTGTTACAAGCGGCTTATAAACAAGGTTTAACTAAAGGCGTTACGGTATTGTTAACTGATGGTGTTTATTCGGAAGATTTCACGAAACAAGTAGGAAAAACTGCCGATGGTACATCTATCATAGCTGGTGCATTAGGCACTGTACCGGGGGCTGACGGTAAGGCTTTACAGGATTTTACCACTTTATGGAAGGAAAAAACAGGAGATAAACCAGTGACGGCTTTTGTGCCTCATACATGGGATGCAACGATTTTATTAATGTTAGCGGCACAATCAGCAGGAAGTAATACTGGAGAAGGGATTAAGAGTAAAATTCGAGAAGTATCAGTAGGTGAAGGTACAGAGGTTACAGATCCTTGTCAGGCTATGGAATTATTACGCAAAGGTGAGAAAATTAATTATCAAGGTGCTAGTGGTAATGTGGATGTAGATGAAAATGGTGATGTTGTGGGAGTTTATGATGTTTGGAAAGTTAACCCTGATGGTAGTTTAGCGGTTATTGATAAGATTTCCCCTATCATTAAATAACTCATTTTTATAATTTTTTAGTTAAATTTGACTAACTTTGGCTATCAGTAATTTACTAATATTATGTATTTTAATAGTTTGAAAAAAAAGTTTATTAGTTATCAAAAATATTTACTAAAAATTAGAGTTATTGTCAATATAATTAGTTAACAATTAATTTCATCAACACAGTTTAATTTTTCAGATATTTACCAATAATTTTACTATTATGTTTATCGCCATTGTTTCATTAAAAGGAGGCGTAGGTAAAACTACTACTGCCATACATTTATCAACTTATTTACACATGGATAAACCGACTTTATTAATAGATGCTGATCCTAACCGTTCTGCGTTAGTATGGGCTAGGGAAGATAATCTACCTTTTATCGTAGCATCTCAAGCTGGTTCTGCAACATTTGTGCCTAAACATAGCCATATTATCACGGATATGAAAGCTCGACCAGAAGAAGACGACTTATTAGATTTAGCTAAGGGAAATGACTTAATTATTATTCCTACAACACCGAATCATCTCGATTTAGATGCCACTATTAAAGCAGTGGATTTTTTCAAAAAACATAATGTTAATAATTATAAAATTCTCTTGACAAAAGTTGATTCAAGAACTACTAATAGTAAAACAGCTAAACAATTTTTAATCAGAGAAAACATCCCTTTATTTAAAACTGAAATTCCGTTATTAATTGCCTTTGAAAGAGCATCACAAAATGGTAAAACTGTTAAAGATTATCATGATTCCCGTGGTAAACAAGCATGGAAACAATATGAATCCGTTGGCAAAGAAATAATTAATTTATAAACTTATATTATTTTGATTATCGCTTATATTTACACTAATCCTGTGATAGAAATAACTCCTGATTCTTTTTTTTGGGGTTGTGAAATTGAGGCGATTTATCAAGATATTGGTGAGAGACAACAATTAATAAAGTTAATTCGTGATTGTGAAAAAAATGCGCCAAGTTATCTATTAATTCGTAGTTTATCTGAATTTGGGAATAGTTTAGATGAGGTTACTCAAATTATAACTATAATAGAAGAATTAGGTATAGAAATTATTGCTATTGATGAAGATTATAATAGTAGTAAATTCAAAATAATTAATAATAGTAAGACTAAAGAAAAATTACTTAATATTTGGAATGATATTAGCCAAAAAATCCATCAAAAAAAATTATTAAAATCTCACGGTAATAATCGTTTAAATATTTTACCACCACCGGGTAAAGCACCATTTGGTTATTTAAAAGGAAAAGATAGTTATATTATTAATAGAGCAACTTCTTCTATTATTAGAGACTTTTTTGAACATTTTTTGTTATATTCTTCTGTCAGTGATAGTGTTAGATATTTAGCGAAAAAATATGATAAAAAAATTGCTTTATCCACAGCTATTAATTGGTTAAAAAATCCTGTTTATCGAGGAGATTTAAACTATAAAAATAAAGAAATTATTTCCGATACCCACACCCCGATTATTAGTCGAGAAGAAGGGGCACAAATTGATAGAATCTTAAAAAGTCATCGGTTAGTAAAACCCAGAAGTGCGTCAGCAAATTATTCTTTAGCAGGTTTATTAAGGTGTCAACAATGTGAATCCTCTTTTAGAATTAGCAAGGTAAAAAATAAGAAATATCCTGAAAAATATTTATACCTAATTCCGACTAAATGTCAAGGTAATTGTAATTATAAATCGGTTAAATATGACTTAGTTTTTTCTGAGGTTATTAATAAAATTTGTCGAGATTTTCCTTTGTTAAGTAAAAATACTAATTCTCCTGATTCTAGGGTAATCAAACAGCAGTTAGAAACTAAAATAAAAGATAATGAAGATATTTTAAATAAACTGAAAACTTTAGAAATAGAAAAAATTTTAGATAAAGAAACAACATCTTTAAGAAGTTATAAGATTAACCTAGAAATTGGACAATTAAAACAACAAATTGCACAGTTACCTCCTGATAATTTAGAAAAAATTGCAGTGGCGATTTCTAATCCTCAATTTTGGTATGATTTATCTGCTATAGAGTGTCGCTTTTATTTAAGAGAATTTATTAAAGTCATTAAAATTAATTCTGTTAATAAAGAGGAGAAATATATTGATATAACTTTAGAATTTATCTTTCAAAATAATGTATAATTATTAACGTTAATTCTCATGGCTAAATTAATTATTATGCGTATTTTACACACAATGTTACGAGTGGGTAATCTCGAAAAATCTCTTGATTTCTATTGCAATGTTTTAGGGATGAAGTTATTACGAAAAAAAGACTATGAAAGCGGTAAATTTACCTTAGCATTTGTAGGTTATGGTGACGAAAAAGATAACAGCGTCATCGAACTTACTCACAATTGGGATACGAATAGTTATGATATTGGTAACGGTTATGGTCATATTGCGTTAGGGGTTGATGATATTTTCCGTACTTGTGATCAAATTAAGTCTTTAGGTGGTAAAGTGACTAGAGAACCGGGGGCAATGAAACATGGTTCAACAATAATTGCTTTTGTAGAAGATCCCGATGGTTATAAAATTGAGTTAATTCAAGTTAGTACTCAAGGAAATAAAACAGAATCAAAAAATTAATTATTAATTCATTCAACTTTTGATAATTTGTGTTAGCATCAGCAATAAATCATTGAGAGTAATACCTTTATGGCTAAGGTTTTAGTTTTGAATGCTTCCTATGAGCCGCTCAATATTACTAACTGGAAAAGAGCGGTGGTTTTGTTAATAAAAGGTAAAGCTGAGCCTTTAGAGCATCATTCGCAATTTATTCATCAAACTTTTTCATTACCATCGGTGATTAGGTTACGTCACTATGTCAAAGTGCCTTATAAAGACATTCCTCTGACTAGAAAAAATATCTTTGAGAGGGATAAAAATTCTTGTCAATATTGCAGTTATAAAGGAGATCAAATAACTTTAGATCATATCATACCTCGTTCTCGTGGTGGTGGTGATAGTTGGGAAAATTTGGTGGCGGCTTGTGTACGCTGTAATATAAAAAAAGGAAGTCGTACACCAAAAGAAGCTCAAATGCCTTTACATAAACAACCAAGAAAACCTTATAGTAGCCTTCATTTTGAAATTGCTAAATGTACTAAAGATAATAATAATCATGAATGGCGTAAGTATGTTATTGGTATTTAATAATTGAACATTGTTAATCTTCTTTTTTTTAATACCAAATGCTGTCAATATTGGGTACATTAATTATTGATTGAAAGCAAATTTTTTTACCCACAATTACCATGAATTTATTAAAATTAATTAGTCTGACTTTAGCATTGATTCTTAGTTTAATCACGATAGTTAATCCCGTAGAAGCCTTAGATTATACTAAAAGAGATTTATTTGAAAGTGATTTTTCTGGACAAGATTTGGTAGGATCAACTTTTAATAAAGCAAATCTTCGTAGTAGCAATTTAAGCAAAGCAAATTTACAAGGGGTTAGCTTTTTTGGTGCTAACATGGATTCAGCTAATTTAGAAGGTGCAAATTTAACCAATGCAGTATTGGATTCAGCGAGAATGACAAGAGTTAATCTTCATAACGCTATTCTTGAAGGTGCTTTTGCTACTAATACTAAATTTGAACAAGCAAATATTGAAGGTGCAGATTTTACAGATGTATTGTTACGTCCAGATTTAGAAGAATTATTATGTAGTATGGCAACGGGTACTAATCCTATTACGGGAAAAAATACCCGTGATACTCTTTATTGTGAATAACAATTTATCCTTAGGGTTTGCACAGAAAAATCACAAATTTTTTTTCAGCAATTCCCTAGTTAATAAACAACCATTTTTTTAACATTTCTTGTTGTTTTTTCGAGGGATTATCGATCATTTTTACTAGATAATTAGATGGTTGAGGAGAAGCTAATTTTATCTCGATAGTTTTCAATTCTTCTTGATGAAAATAAGTTAATTTAATCATGTCGTTTTCTTGATAATCTAGTAATCTTTCGTTTAAATTATCTGCGGTTACTCGAAAACCATCAATAGCTAATAACTCGTCTCCAGCATCAATTCCAGCTTTTCCTGCAGGGGAATTTGCTTCTACAAAACTTATTTCTTCATTGCCATTTTTTTTCGTGATATTTAAACCTAAATAAGGAGGAATATTTTTGTCTATTTGTGGTTCTAATTTTACACCAAAAGGCTCAAAATATTCATTAAAGGGTAATTCTGCTGTGGTATCTAAATATAAGTAGAAAAATTCCTTTAAATTTGTATTGGCAATGAGTTCTATTTCTGTTTGTAATTGTTCAGGGGTAAAACCTATTTCTGATACTCCAAATTTTAACCACATAGTTTTCATCACATCATCAAAAGACTTTTCATTGTCGGTATTTTTTCTAATCAATAAATCTAATAATAGAGTAATAAATTGCCCTTTTAAATAATACGAAATCTGATTATTATTACTATAAGCATCTCGGCGATATAATTTAATCCAAGCATCAAAACTAGATTCTTTTAAAGGTTGAATATTTCGCCCTGAAGTTGTTAAATATTGACTAATATCTTTACTTAATAACTCGAAAAATGTTTGATAATTATAAATACCAGCTCTGAGGGGAATAATCATGTCATAATAACTGGTTGTACCTTCAGAAAACCATAAAGAAGTGGTATAATTTTCTTGATCATAATCGAAATTTTCTAAGGCTTTAGGACGAATTCTTTTTACATTCCAAAGATGGAAATATTCATGGGCAACTAATTGTAAGAAACGATAGTATTTTTCTTGTTTTTTGAAGCCAAAACGAGGATAATTTAAGACACAACAATTTTTATGTTCTAATCCTCCAAAGCCACTAGCGGATAAATGTAATAAGAAAAAGTAATTATCATAGGGCAAATTACCAAATATTTTTTCTTCAGTTTTAATAATTTTTTCTGTGTCTTTAATTAGTTTCTGAATGTCAATATTTCCGTCTCCCCAAATTACCCATTGATGAGGTTTATTTTCTAGGGTAAAATCATAAATTTTTTGTGTACCAATTTCAAAAGGGCTATCTACTAAAGTATCAAAATTATCAGCTAAAAAGGTATTTTCTAAAGACGATATTTTTGGTAGGGATGTTGAAACTTGCCAAGAAGAGTAAGGTACATTAATAGTAATTGTAAGAGGTAAATTTTCGTAATTAGGTATATAAAAGAATAACGCAGCACCATTAAAATAACCGTGAGTAGCATCTAAATGATTAGTTCTAACAGTTAATTCATTAGCATAAATTTGATATTTTACTGTTATATTTTGCTCATTATTTGCAGTAACTAACCAATTATTTTTAGATGTTTTTTTCCAGTTTAATTTATTATTATTTACCGTTGAATAAGCTGTAAAATTTTGTAAATGTCGAGAATATTCCCTAACTAAATATGAGCCGGGTGTCCACACAGGCATTTTACAATTTAGAGTTTTTTCTTGCCAGTTTTCAATGTTTAAGGTTACTTCAAATAAGTGAGATTCTGGACAAGCCATCGAAATAAAATAATGGATATTTGGACTTAATTTATTCATGTTTTATCTTCAATAATTAGTGAAATTTATAAGTTATATTTGATAGTTATTCATTACCTAATTTACCGATAATATGATGTAATTGTTTAATATTTAAAATATAAAAAATATCACTATTTGATTTTAGATAAATCACTTTTTTTTCTTCTAATTTATTCATAATTTGACTACATTCTTCTAAACTTAATTGAGCTAAATCTGCTAAATCTTGTTTTAAAAAAGGATAAAGTTTAATGCCTTTTTCTGTGATTTCACCATATTTATCTGCAAGGGAAATTAAAACAGTAGCTAATCTTACTTTTCCTGTTTGGCGATGAAATTGACAATATTTTTGATATTCGGTAACTCGACTTACCATCAATTTTAGAAAACGGTTTTGTATTTGAGAATCTCGAAATAATATTTGTAAAAATCTTTGTGCGGAGATACTTAATACTTCTACCGCCGAAATGGCGATAACTCGACTATTACCATTAAGAGTACTTAAAATTCCTGCTTCTCCTACACAGCCACCTTTACCGATAATTTCTAATGTGACATTTTCTTCGCTATAAATATTTTCTAGCTTTACCCATCCCGAAACTATAAAATAAATAGCTTTTCCCCAGTCGTCTTCGGCAATAATCACTTCTTCTGATTCATAATTGTCACTGTCTGCCATAGAAACTAGCCATTCTATGGTTTCAGTATTTAGGTTATGGAATAGGGGAAAAAGATCGCTAATTTCTTGCGTCTCCATGAAATATTAATTAAATATAAGAAGTTGATTTTAAGATCTTGAACTACTGCATTCTACTCGATTTAGTCAATAAACATCAACTAATTTAAAATTACTTCCGTTGAGAGCAGGTTTCAGGTTTAATATCCTCGAATTTAGGTGATTAGTCAATCAAAAAATGTAAAGTTTTCCCTCCTCTAACCTCCGAAACTTGAGGGGAATTAAAGGAAAGATTGTCCACAAATTATTTAATATTGCTATATATTTTCTATGTATTTTTTTTACTTAAAACCCTTTACACCTGACACCTTTACACCACCAAAAATTTTATAGTTAACGGATGGTAAAATTAAAGGACATGGGCCATAAGAAACTAACCAAAAAATATTTATGGAAATCTTAAGTTTTCCTTACATTAACTTTACTTTATTTTCGACAAATGTAAAAATAGATACAGAAATAAAAAATATTTTAGTAATTTTAAACAAAAAAATTATATCTACAACCTAAAGAGAAAATAATATGAAAATGAAATATCGTGGCAATCAATATAAATCAGAAACTTCCGTGCTGGAAATGAAAGAAAGTGACATTATCGGCAAATATAGAGGTAGTGAATGGAATTATAAATTACCGAAACATATTCCACAACTTCAACCTAAATTATTTTTAACCTATCGTGGTACGAGTTATAGTACTTGCCCTAATGCTATTCCTTTGATGATGGAGACAAAAACACCCATAACTACTTCTCATCTTGTCACTACGGTAGCAGAATGTAACTTAGAGCAAGTACATTTATCTAACTTGAGAAGAAACTTAGAAAGAAGAATCAAAGTGGCACAAGAAAACCACAATGATTATTTATTAGAAATGTTGAAACAAGAATCTCAACAATTAGCCGTTAACTAATTAATTATTAATTACTTACTATATACAGGGCCTAATCCCACTTTTGGAGCATAAAGAGCGCGATCGCCTAATTCATGTTCTATGCGTAATAAGCGGTTATATTTAGCTACTCTTTCACTACGACATAAAGAACCTGTTTTTATTTGTCCTGCTCTTGTAGCCACAGCTAAATCGGCAATAGTGGTATCTTCAGTTTCTCCAGAACGATGACTAATAACAGAGCTGTAACCTTTACGAGTAGCTAATTCGATGGTTTGGAGAGTTTCTGTTAAAGTACCGATTTGATTAAGTTTAATAAGGATAGAGTTAGCAATACCTAAATCTATACCTTTTTGTAAACGTGTGATATTAGTAACAAATAAATCATCACCGACTAACTGAATTTTAGATCCGAGTTTTTCGGTAAGTAATTTCCAGTTATCCCAATCATCTTCGTGTAAAGCATCTTCGATGGAGACAATAGGATATTTACCAACTAAACTTTCTAAATAATTAATAAATTCTACGGGAGAATGATCACAACCATCGTAGTTATATTGACCATTTTTGTAAAATTCACTAGCGGCAACATCCATGGCTAGGGCAACTTGATCTCCTGCTTTATAACCTGCAATTTCAATGGCTTGAATTAATAAGTCTAAAGCCTCTTGATTTGAACCTAAATTAGGGGCATAACCACCTTCATCTCCCACTCCTGTTAGTAAACCTTTCTCTTTTAAAACTTTGCTTAAACAAGCGAAAATTTCTGCACCCCACCGTAAACCTTCAGAAAAAGTTTCTGCACCGATGGGCATAATCATAAATTCCTGAAAATCTACGTTATTATTAGCATGACTTCCGCCGTTAAGAACGTTCATCATGGGTACGGGTAAAACATTAGCTAAAGGGCCTCCTAAATAGCGATAAAGAGGAATTTGTAACTCTCCCGCTACCGCTTTGGCATTGGCTAAAGATACGGCTAAAATCGCATTGGCACCCAAATTTTTTTTATTAGGTGAACCATCAAGATTAATCATAGCTGTATCAATCCCAACTTGGTCAAAGGCATCATGATCAAGTAATGCTGGTTCAATTTTATCGATGATATTATCTACCGCTTTTAAAACTCCATTGCCACCGTATCTATGGCGATCGCCATCTCGTAATTCATGGGCTTCAAAGCTACCAGTAGAAGCACCACTAGGTACTTGAGCTAAACCGACAGAGCCATTTTCTAAGCGGACTTCAGCCTCTACAGTGGGCCTTCCACGGGAGTCTAAAATTTCTCTAGCGGTAATTTCTTCAATTAACATTGATTGTTGTTCTAACATGGATAAACCTAATTTATTGAATAAAATCTACACCAATGATACTCTTAGAACTGTCAAAAATTACGAAGACTTTTTCTTTATTTTGGCTAAATTCTAAGTCCATAATTACAACATCCGTATTGTCACCTTTTGAGCCGTTTCTAAGGGTAGTTTTGGTAATTCCTTTAAAATCCCCTTTACCTTGGATAAAGCTATTCCAACGGGATTGTAACTGTTGAGGTAAGATGGTTTCTTTGAGGAAGGGATTTAACCACCCCCTTGCTTGAGCGGATTCTTGAGATACTAAAGAGTTAATAAATTCTGTGGCAATAGTTTCGATGTTTTTATTGGTGGGAATATCTACACCGATGACTTCTTGTTGATCATTAAAAATTACAATCCAATCTTCTGTGATTTTCTCAAAATTGAGGGTTAAAACAACTAAATCACTGCCGGGGGTAACGATTACTTTTGAGTCAGTTAATTTTTGAAATTTACCATTTTGAGTTAAGGTATCCGTAAGAAGGGATTTCATATACTCTAAAGGAATCTCCGAGCGTAAATCTGGAGTAAACAGTTGAGAGACAGAATCAAATTTTTCTGTAAAAAATAAGTTAATAACTTCTTTGGCTTTGGCTTCAAGTTGAGGCGATTTTTCTTGATTGTTACTTTGAGTGATAATTTGATGAGTTTGAGTTTTTTCGGCATAACTGGAGGTTTGATAACTTAACCCTCCGAGTATCAAAGAAAGTGTACTGATAGCGATAAATCGACTAATTTTCATGAAAATAAATTACCTAAATATTTTGATGTGATAACTACTTAGTTTGAATTTTACTTCCTTTTATAAAGAAAAAATTAAATAGATTTGAGAAAATATTTTTTAATCATGGTAGAAAATGCTTCGATTTGGATAGGTTTACTTAAATAGTTATCCATACCTAAAGCTAAACAACGATCTTTTTCTCCTTTGACAGTTCCAGCCGTAAGAGCGATAATGGGTGTATGATGGTTAGATTTTTGTAAAGATCTAATTTTTTGTGTAGCTTCATAACCGCTCATAATGGGCATTTGTATATCCATTAAGATAATATTAGGGTTATATTGTTGATATTTTTTGATGGCTTCTTCTCCATGATTAGCTTCGATAATGTTAATGTCAGGTAAAACTTTCTGAATAATAACTTTGGCTAACATCATAATTTTATTATCTTCCACCAAAAGAATGCTATAGGATGAATAATCGAAAAAAGTATCTTCTTGAGAGGATGTTATGGGTAAAAGATGATTATCTATGTCTGCGGTTTCGGTTTTAACTTTGAGGGTAAAAAAGAAACGACTTCCTTTATTTAATTGACTTTCAAGTTTTAATTTACTGTCCATTAAATATAAAAGTTTATTAGAAATCGTCAAGCCTAAACCTGTGCCTCCATATTTACGAGTAGTAGATTCATCTTCTTGAGAAAAGGCTTTAAATATTATTTTTTGTTTTTCGGGAGATATACCAATGCCTGTATCTTTTACGGAAAATTCTATAGTAGCAATATTGGTTATTTTATCAATATTTAATAGCTTAATCGCTAATTCAATTTCTCCTGTTTCTGTGAATTTTGTGGCGTTACTGAGAAGGTTAATTAATACTTGTTTAAGTCTTAAATCATCTATCCATGCAAAACGAGGTAACTTAGGAGAAACATTTAATATTAATTCAATTTCTTTATCAATAATTTTAAAACGAATTATATCCATTATTAGCCTCGAAAGTTCCCATAAATCATATTTATTAATGGCTAATTCTAGTTTTCCTGCTTCTATTTTAGAAAAGTCAAGAATATCGTTAATTAAATCTAATAATATATCTCCTGATTGATGAACAAAATTTAAGTATTCTTGTTGAGTTGAGTTAAGATTAGTTTCTAATAATAATTCGGAAAAACCTATAATACCATGAAGAGGAGTGCGAATTTCGTGACTCATATTTGCTAAAAATTCTGATTTTGCACGACTAGCAGATTCCGCTTGTTGTTTTGTTTTTAATAAATTTTCTTCAAGGTTTTTTCTTTGAATTGCACTAGAAACACTGTCGGCAAAACTAGATAATAAACTAATTTCGGCTTCTGTCCAAATTCTTTCCTCATGACAGTCATCAAAACCAATAATTGCCGTAGTTATTCCATTATTTAGGAGAGGAAAATAAATTAAAGATTTGATATTTTGTTCTACTAATATGGGCTTAAAAAGTACATCATCTGCAATATTTTTAATTAAAATATGAAAGGTTTTTCCTGCTAAAATTACTTGTTCGGCTTCTTTAAAAAATGAGGTAGGAATATTTTGTAATTCAGGACTATTAATAACAGGTTCTCTTTCGTCTCGATAACATTCATATTTATGGTTACAAACTAACTCATGACCATTATGCTCGAAAGTGAAATAATAGGCTTGATCTGCTTCTATAGCATGGCATAAAATATTTAAAGAATTGGCAATAGCATTTTCAACATTTTTATTAGATAATAATTCTTTTGTAGCTTGAGAAATAGCTAATAACATTTTTTCTTTCTGTTGTAATTTATTCTCTGTTATTTTCTGTTTATTTATATCAAAAATAATGCCTTCAATAAAAAGCAATTCACCTTCATTATTATAAATTCCTTTACCTTTATCTAATACCCAAATTTTATTTCCTTCCATGGTAATTAGGGGGTATTCCACAGCAAAAGATTCTTTGTTTGTTAAAGATTTTGTGATATTTTCGTGAACTTTTTTAATATAATCTGGATGAATAATAATATTCAAATTGATAGTTTGATTATCAAAAAAATCTATCGGTTTATATCCTGATAATCTTTGAATTTCATCACTTATAAAAATAGTCGTAAAATCTTCATCATTTAAACATTGATAAGCTACCCCCGACATATTTGCAATGAGATTTTTTAGTTTATTTTCACTCTCAATTAAAGCAATTTTTGTTTGTTGATTTTTAGTTATATCTGTAACAATTCCGTCTATTCTAATGCGATCGCCATCATCATTAAAGATATATTTGGCTTTATTAGAAATCCATTTTATTTCACCATTAGGTTTGATAATACGATATTCGGTCACAGAATAACCTTTAGTTTCCATATTATGCCAAATATCATCAATAATACCTTTATCTTCAGGGTGAATAATTTTATACCAATAACTATAATCATTCATCCAATCTTCATAGGAAATACCATAAAAGTCTTCCACAGAAGGAGTAATAAAAAGTACCTTATAATCAGGTAAACTAACAGACCAAATTACTTCATTAAGAGAGTTTAAAATACTTTGTAATTGATTTTTTGTAGTTTCTAGTTCAATTTCTGCTTGTTTTTGCTCAGTAATATCTGTTTGTGTACCAAACCAAAACCAATTATTTTTATCATCTTGTTGGGGTTGAGATTTTATTTCCATCCAACGAATTTCATCATTGACAATAAATCTTGCAGTATGATTAAACTTAGATTTTGTCGCAATGGCTTCATCATTTTTTGCCATAAATAATTCTTTATCTTCAGGGTGAATAAGATCTACAGCTAATTGAGAATTTTGTAAAATATCTTCTTCTTTTATACCATTAAGATTACACCAAACAGGACTGACATAAATAAAATTAAAATTTTCTCTTAACTTATAAATTCCCATAGGAATAACAGAGACTAATTCGTTAAATTCTTTAGTTTTTTCTATTAAGGCAATTTCATTTAATTTTTGTTTATTAATATCTTGAAATGAGCCATAAATTCGAGAACATTTACCTTCTTTAAAATCAGATTTAATGATAGCTTTTACCCAAATTTCTATGGCTTTAGCGGTGATAAATTGCACTTCTACAATAGAATTTTTACCTAAATTAATAGCATCACTTACTGCTTTTTTGATCTTTTCTCGACTTTCTCCTTTTTTATAAAAATTAATAGCTTCTTTTAAAGTAGGTTGATAATCTAAAGGTACATCATGAATAATTTTAGTCATATCAGTCCATTTAGAAATATAATTAATTAAGTCAACTTCCCAACCGCCAACTCTAGCTAATTCGTTAGTTTGATTTAAAAATTCTTTAGTTTGATTAAGTTCAATTTCTATATTTTTTTTCTCGGTTATATCTTCAGAAATACCTAATAAATAAGTTGTTTCTCCTGCTGAATTAATAACAGGAATTTTTTTTGTATATAATATTATTTTTCCATTATTTAAAGTAGTTATCTTTTCTTCTATTTCAATTTTTTGAATATTTGTGATAACTTGTTTATCTTTTTCATAGAAAAAATTTGCTTCATCTTCAGGAAATAAATCATAATCATTTTTACCTAATAAATCATCTTTTTTAAACCCAGTTATAATTTCTGCTACTTTATTAAATTCAACAAACCTTAAATCTTTCGCTTTTTTCACGAATAACATTAAGGGAATATTATTAATAATTTCAGATAAAAATTGTTGACTTTCTCTTAATTCTAATTCAGTTTTTTTCTCCTCAGTAACATCTCTTGCTACTCCGTAAATTAAATTATTATAGGTTATTGATTGCCACTGTATATGACGAAATGTACCATTTTGGTGACGATAACGATTTTCAAAATTATGTATAGGTTGATTATCGGCTAATTTAGCCATAATATTAATGGTAGATGGAACATCATCAGGATGTACAAAATCAAGAAATTTACTGCCTTCTAACTCTTTAATAGAGTAACCTAAAACCGATTCCCAAGCCTGATTAACTCGTAAAAAATACCCTTCTAAATTGGCAATACATAGCAAATCTAATGCTAAAAGGAAAAATTGTTGTAAATCTTTGTCAGATATTTCTCTTAAGTTTTCATTATTTTGATTAGTTGATTTTTTGGGAGTCATATAACAATTAACAAATAATAATTAATTATTATTCTACTTTATCACTTGAAGATATAATAAGTTTGAATGTGAGTGCAATATCATATCATAACTTATTGACCTTCGATTTTTCTTAAAATAATTTTATTTATAAGCATTAAAAGTATTTAGGGATTATATAGTTTGAAATTAATAAAAATAACTAATAATCTTTGTTGCCTCTTGCCTATAATTAATTTTGCCTACTTATTTATCTATGACTTTTTTCCATAACGCTAAACCTCCTCCTCTACCTCTAGCCGCAATTATATTTTCTGAGACATAAAAATAACTAAAAAAGGCTTGTTGATTAATATTTTTTTGATAAAATTGACTATGGCTATCTTTGCCATTTCTGATATTCATTTCATAGGTTTTTTGTCCTAAAATAAACATTTTTAAATAGGTAAAATCAAAGGCTATTATATTTTTTTTTAGAATAAATTTACTAGGGCCATCGATAATAAATTTTACTAACCCAAATTTAACAATATTTTCGATTTTTCCTTGATTTTTTTCCTTTAAATTTTCTTCCGAGGAATAAGAAATAATAACTTTAACAAGAGAAGGTAAATAAAAACCACTACCGAGAAAATTACCTAACTTTTTTTGACTGTTTTTAGTACCAGTAATGAAATGTAACTGCCAATGTCCTATTAATTGCTCAAATTGATATTGAGTTTTTTCTTGATGGCTATGTTTTTCTGCTGCTAATAAAGCCTCAACTAATAAGTTACTTTTTGGTAAAGAATTTTTATGATTAACAGCATTATTTAAAATCTCAATAAAATCTATCATTATCGTTATTTTATCTACTTAATTTAACTAAATTTTTTATATTTTACTCTGATAATATCTTCAATATTTTGATAATTAATATCTTATTTTAAATAAAATCTGTAACTTTTAAAACAACTTTATTTGCCCCTGCTTTCAATAATTGCTGACTATATTTATTAATATTTTCATCCCCTTGAATATGAGGTGGCAAAACCCCTACTGCAATAAATTCTCTTTCAGGTTGAATTTTTCTAGCATTAATGATGGTTGTCATATCCGCTACAGTATCCCCTAAATATACCACAGGCAATAATGACGGTAATGATAATTTTTCTTCTATCAATTGTACTGCTAAAAATAACCCCGTAGGATCTGGTTTTCCCAAAGCGTCTTCCATCGCTATTAATACGGGATTTTCTAAGGCCAAACGATGTTTTAAAATGTATTCTGCTGATCCCCTAGTTGCACCACTAAAAAAGCCCCAACTATATTTATTAGCGGTTAAAGTAGTAAAATATGTTTGAGTTACTAATAATGGCTCAGTTGTAATATAACCTTCCCAAGTTTCGGGTTTATCAGGTTGGCTACCTCGATAACGACTTTGAAAAAAGTTGACAATGTCTGAATAGCGATAACTAACATCATCACGAGATTTTCCGATACTTTCAAAATAACGCAAAATTAGCTCCTGTGAGCCTTCCCAATCATTATTCCAAATTCCTTCGGCTTTTAAATTATCAATATCATCCATACTGGGGCGATAATTATAATTCGTATAATATTCCACTGTGTCCGCTAAAGCACGACGATATGAACCTGTTACGTCTCGGATAACTCCATCAATATCAAAAATAACAATACTTTTCATTTTCAAAAAACTTAATTGATCATGATTTTAACTAGGATTACCTAAGTTTGATGTTAAAAACCTTGTCATTGATAAGGCTTTAAAAGCAGTAGGTAAGCATATTCTACTTTAACAAAAGAATTAAACAAGGATAAATAATTATCTAAAATCAATTTGACTAATGTTTCAATCAATTATGACTCTTATCTCCCCATAAACAGTGATAATTTTCTGGTTCACTGAGGGAGGATCAATCTTAGGTTATAATGTCCTAATATGTTAAATTATTTGTCTATAAAAATTATTATTTGGAGGTTTACTTGGAAGCGGTAGAAACTAAAATTGACTCTCGATTTGTGTTAAAAGTTGTCTGGTTAGATAAAGATGTTGCTCTTGCCGTTGATTATGTCATCAGTAAAGGTACTAGCCCTTTAACAGCATACTATTTTTGGCCTCGTAGTGATGCTTGGCAAGAATTAAAAGACGAGTTAGATAAAAAAAATTGGATTACCGATGGGGAAAAAATCCAGTTACTTAATCAAGCCACTGAAGTTATTAATTTCTGGCAAGAAAAAGGTAGAGTTACCAGTATGTTTCAAGCTCAACAAAAGTTTCCTGAAGTGGTTTTCTCTGGTACTAATTAAATTGTTTAAGTTAGAAAAAACCCTGACACTTTTTTTGTTGAATTAAGACTATGATCAATGTTCCGTTAAAATAAGTTACAGTTTTATTACTACTTTAAATTTAACGGAAACAATTTTCAAAATATGTTATAAATAATTACATTAATTTAAGTTACTATATTTTCTTATGGATTTATCTTTTCATCATCTAATTGACTATAGTTTGTTTTTTGCTCAAATAATTGAAGATCCTGATATTATAGGTCAAATTACCGATGCTTGGAATAATTTTATCGAATCAGGTCAAGTGTGGGCGATGTTGACGGGTATTTTTTTCGGTTATGTTTTCGCTAATTTTACTCGATTTTAACGGTTAATAATTTTCAAAACTTCCACTGTTCATTTTTTAAATGTAATAAATAATACTATTTCTTAATCATTTTTAGAAAAATATTATAAATAATCAATATTCATAATTAACCGTGACTAAAAAACAGACTTGGAGCGATCGCTTTGAAACTTCTTTACATCCAGTTATAGCGGTATTTAACGCTAGTATCGGCTTTGACATAGAATTAATTGAGTATGATCTCACTGGATCGACTGCCCATGCTAAAATGCTTGGTCATACGGGGATTATCTCTGAAGAAGAAGCAGAAACTCTCATCAAAGGTTTAGCTCAAATTCGTCAAGAATACCGAGACGGAAATTTTAACCCCGGAATTGATCAAGAAGATGTACATTTTGCCGTAGAAAGACGTTTAACGGAAATTGTGGGAGATGTAGGAAAAAAGTTACATACTGCCCGTTCTCGTAATGATCAAGTTGGTACTGATATTCGCTTATATTTACGAGATCAAATTCAGCAAATCCAAGGATTATTAAGAAATTGGCAACAAGCATTATTAAACCACGCGCAAAATCATATTGAAACTTTAATACCGGGTTATACTCACCTACAACGAGCGCAACCCATAAGTTTAGCTCATCATCTTATGGCATACACTCAGATGGCACAAAGAGATTGGGAAAGATTAGGACAAATTTACGAGCGTACGAATATATCTCCTTTAGGCAGTGGTGCTTTAGCAGGTACAACATTCCCTATTGATCGTCATTTTAGCGCCAAAGAGTTGGGATTTAGTTCTGTTTATGAGAATAGCTTAGATGGTGTTAGTGATCGAGATTTTGCCATTGAATTTTTATGCGCTTCTAGCTTGATAATGGTGCATCTTAGTCGTATCAGCGAAGAAATGATTTTATGGGCATCTCAAGAATTTAGCTTTATTACTCTTAAAGACAGTTGCTCTACAGGATCAAGTATTATGCCTCAAAAGAAAAATCCTGACATTCCTGAATTAGTCAGAGGCAAAACAGGGCGAGTTTTTGGGCATTTACAAGCATTATTAACCATCATGAAAGGTTTACCTCTTGCTTATAATAAAGACTTGCAGGAAGACAAAGAAGCTATTTTCGATACCGTTAATACCGTTAAAGGTTGTTTATCAGCCATGACTATTTTACTGTCTGAAGGGTTAGAGTTTCGTACTTCTCGCTTAGAAGAAGCCGTTAACGAAGATTTTTCTAACGCTACGGATGTAGCTGATTATTTAGCTTCTAAAGGTGTGCCTTTCCGAGAGGCTTATAATTTAGTCGGTAAAGTTGTTAAAACCAGTTTAGCCGCCGGAAAACTCCTTAAGGATTTAACCCTTGAGCAATGGCAAGAGTTACACCCCGCTTTTGAGTCTGATATTTATGCCGCTATTGCACCTAAACAAGTTGTATCCGCTCGTAATAGTTATGGTGGTACAGGTTTTGAACAAATTAAACTGGCGATCGCCAATCTTAAGGAAAAAATGTCTGTAAGTTAAAATAATCAAAAGTCCCCTTAACTTCAAGCAGGGGACAAATCAATTCCTAATCAACATCGAAGTTAGTGTAAAATTGAGTAAGAATAATTACCCAATAGTAAGTTGTGTCCATAGAAAATATCCCATTTAACACCATTGAAGAAGCCTTAGCAGAGATAAAAGCAGGTCACTCCATTGTAGTTGTCGATGATGAAAATAGAGAAAATGAAGGGGATGTGATATGTGCTGCGGAATTTGCCACCCCTGATATGATTAATTTTATGGCAGTAGAAGCGAGAGGTTTAATTTGTCTTGCCATGACTGGAGAAAGGTTAGACGAGTTAGATTTACCTTTGATGGTGACGAAAAATACCGATAGTAATCAGACGGCTTTTACCGTAAGTATTGATGGGGCAAAGCATTGGGGAGTTAGTACGGGAATTTCTGCTGAAGATCGTGCAAAAACCATTCAAATTGCGATCAATCCTACCACACAACCCGATGATTTAGCAAGGCCTGGACATATTTTTCCCTTACGCGCCAAAAAAGGAGGAGTTTTGAAACGTGCAGGGCACACAGAAGCCGCCGTAGATTTGTCTCGTTTAGCTGGTTTATATCCTGCTGGAGTAATTTGTGAGATTCAAAATCCTGACGGTAGTATGGCACGTTTACCAGATTTATATGAATATGCCCAACAACATAATTTAAAATTAATTAGTATTGCTGATTTAATTAGTTATCGCCTAAAGTATGATCGTTTTGTCTATCGGGAAACAATTTGTAACTTTCCTAGTCAATTCGGAGATTTTCAAATATATGCTTATCGCAACGGTTTAGATAATACAGAACATTTAGCTATCGTTAAAGGGGATATTAGTCAATTTGCCCATCAAACCGTCATGGTAAGAATGCACTCAGAATGCTTGACAGGTGATGCTTTAGGCTCATTACGTTGTGATTGTCGAATGCAGTTACAGGCGGCTTTAAAAATGATTGAGAATGCAGAATTGGGTGTAGTTGTGTATTTACGTCAAGAAGGGCGAGGTATCGGTTTAGTAAATAAAATCAAGGCTTATACTTTACAAGATAGGGGTTTTGACACCGTTGAGGCTAACGAAGAATTAGGTTTTCCTGCGGATTTGCGCGATTATGGTATGGGCGCTCAAATGTTAAATGATTTAGGCATAAATAAGATTCGTTTAATTACGAATAACCCTCGAAAAATTGCTGGTTTAAAAGGTTATGGTATCGAAATTATTGAACGTTTACCGTTGTTTATAGAAGCTAATAATTATAACTCCAATTATTTGGCAACTAAAGCAGAAAAATTAGGACATTTATTATTACAATCTTATGTTTGCACTGTGGCTATTACATGGAAAAATCCTCTAACTTCCGCTACAAAACGTTATCAAAAATTAGAAAATTTGCGTAATTTAGCTCGTAGTAATAACTTAATTGTACAGGAAGAAACTCGCCCTGTTTCCATTGCTTTATTTAGTCAACCATCTATGATTTTTCATTTAGGTTTTGATAAGCCAAATAAGATAAAAATTAATTGGTATAAAGATGTTAATAATCCAGAAGTAAAAGCTATTTTAGACATTTTAAATCAAATTACTTCTTGGGAAAGTTTAGCCACCTTACAATTTTTAATAGCTGATGGTGACGATCCAATGTTAAGTTTAAAAGTAACTTTAGATAGAGAAAATATTAGTCAAGATTTTTCTGTTAATAATTGGCAAACTCAAACTATTTATATTTATCAAATTTAATTTTGGGATATGTCTAATAAATGGGCAAAGGGATTAAACCTGAAACCTGAAACTTGCTTTCATCGGATATTTAAACCATAAAACTGAGGTTAGCTTAGGAGTTAGAAATTGTCAATGATCAATGATCAATTCAAGATAATTCATTGTAAAATGGACTTTAGCAACTAAAATGTTGTTAAACTATAAAAAAAGAATTACTATACTAAAAAAAATATGAGCGCCGCCGTTAAAACCTTAGTTAATCAGCCTTATAAATACGGATTTATTACAGATATTGAGTCAGATACTATTCCTAAAGGCTTAAGTGAAGATGTTGTTAGATTAATTTCTGCGAAAAAAAATGAGCCTGAATTTATGTTAGAATTTCGTCTCAAGGCTTATCGTCAATGGTTAAAAATGACTGAACCTACATGGGCTCATGTGGGTTATCCTAAAATTAATTACCAAGATATTATTTATTATTCTGCACCTAAACAACAAAAAAAGAAACTTGATAGTTTAGATGAAGTTGATCCCACTCTCTTAGAAACCTTTGAAAAATTAGGTATCTCATTATCTGAGCAAAAAAGATTAAGTAATGTTGCCGTTGATGCTATTTTTGATAGTGTTTCTATCGGTACAACTTTTAAAGAAAAATTAGCTAAAGATGGTGTCATATTTTGCTCAATTTCTGAAGCTCTACAGGAACATCCTGAGTTAGTACAAAAATATTTAGGCAGTGTTGTACCTTCGGCAGATAACTATTTTGCCGCCCTTAACGGTGCTGTATTTAGTGATGGTTCATTCGTATTTATTCCCAAAGGTGTAAAATGTCCGATGGAATTATCTACTTATTTTCGGATTAATAACGGCGATACGGGGCAATTTGAACGGACTTTAATTGTAGCAGAAGAAGGAGCATCCTTGAGCTATTTGGAAGGTTGTACTGCTCCTATGTATGATAGTAATCAACTTCATGCGGCAGTGGTGGAATTGGTGGCTTTAGATAACGCAGACATCAAATATTCTACCGTGCAAAATTGGTATGCAGGAGACGAAAAAGGTAAAGGCGGTATTTATAATTTCGTTACCAAGCGCGGTTTATGTAAAGGGGTTAACTCGAAAATTTCTTGGACTCAAGTGGAGACTGGATCTGCGATAACATGGAAATATCCTAGCTGTGTTTTAGTGGGTGATAATTCTGTGGGGGAATTTTATTCCATCGCTTTAACAAATAATATGCAACAAGCCGATACTGGTACTAAAATGATTCATATTGGCAAAAATACTCGCAGTACCATTATTTCTAAGGGAATATCCGCAGGAAACTCTAAAAATAGCTATCGTGGATTAGTGAAAGTAGGGAATAAAGCCACTGGTGCAAGAAATTACTCTCAATGTGATTCTATGCTGATTGGCGATAACGCTGAAGCTAACACCTTTCCTTATATTCAAGTGGACAATAACGGTGCTAGAGTTGAACATGAAGCCTCTACTTCTAAAATTGGTGAAGATCAATTGTTCTATTTTGCCCAACGAGGTATATCTGAAGAAGACGCAGTCTCAATGTTAGTAAGTGGTTTCTGTAAAGATGTTTTAAACGAGTTACCGATGGAATTTGCCGCCGAAGCTGATAAACTTCTCAGTCTCAAATTAGAAGGCAGTGTCGGATAATTGACAAGATTAGTTTTTATCACAATATACTCAATAAAGTCCCCATAATTGGGGATTTAGGGGCGAAATTAAGGAACATCGACCTAATTGGGGATTTAGTGGACGAAAAAAAAGCGAAATTTTGAGATATTGTGATGATTAAAAAACTTTATTACGGTGATAATTTAGATATTCTTAAAAATCATATTAGTGATGAAATAATAGATTTAATTTATCTTGATCCTCCTTTCAATTCTCAAGTAAATTATAACGTTATTTTTAACACTCCAAAAGGAGAAAAATCTGAGACACAAATTACTGCTTTTGAAGATATTTGGACATGGAATATTGAGTCAGAAAGATGTATCCAAGATTTAAAACAAATTAGAGGAGATTTAGCGGAATTATTAAATTTATTAGTACGCACTTTAGGTAAAAATTCCCTATCCGCTTACTTAGTAATGATGGCAATTCGGTTAGTAGAATTATATCGAGTTTTAAAGCCTACAGGTAGTTTATATCTTCATTCTGATCCCACTGCGTCTCATTATTTAAAGATGATTTTAGACATTATTTTCGAGGCTAAAAACTTTAGAAATGAGATTATTTGGGAAAGAAGTAAAAATCGTTCTTCTATCAGTAAAAGTCTTCGTAAAGCCCATGATGTAATTTTATTTTATAGTAAGTCAAATAATTATATTTTTAACCTATTATATAAACAATTATCAAAGGCATCTTTAGAAAATTATCGATACGAAGATGAAAAAGGAAAATATCGTTTAGTGCCTTTATTAGTAAGTGGTAAAAGAAATGGAGAAACAGGTAAAGTTTGGCGAGAAATTAATCCAAATAAACAAGGTAAATCAGGTATGCACTGGGTAACAATACCAGAAAAGTTAGAAGAATATGATCGACAAAATTTGATTATTTTTTCTAAAAACAATATTCCTAATTTAAAATATTATCTTGAAGATAATTCTGGAGTTCCGTTAAGTGATAATTGGTATGATATACCTTTAATTTCTTCAAATTCCAAAGAATCTTTAGGTTATCCGACTCAAAAGCCATTAAAATTATTAGAAAGAATCATCGAATCAAGTAGTAATGAAAATGACCTAATTTTAGATCCTTTTTGTGGTTGTGGTACAGCAGTTCATGCCTCCGAAAAATTAAATCGTCAATGGATTGGTATTGATATTACTCATCTTGCAATTTCCCTCATTGAAAAACGTTTACGAGATGCTTTCAGTGAAAAATATTCAGATAATTCCGAAGATTTAATCAAGAAAAAAACAGACTTTTTTGAAGTAGAAGGTACACCAAAAACTTTAGATGCTGCCTTAGATTTATTTAACCGAGATGCTTATCAATTTCAATGGTGGGCAATATCTCTGGTTAACGCTCAACCTTATCAAGGTAAAAAGAAAAAAGGTGCTGATTCTGGTATTGATGGTATTATTTATTTCGATGATTTTGATAGTAAAAAAAGTGAATCTGTTATCAAAAAAATTATTGTTAGTGTTAAAGGCGGTAAAAATATTAATGTATCCATGATTCGTGATTTACGAGGCACAATGGAAGCAAATAACGCTAGTATGGGGTTTTTTATTACTCTTATTTCTCCCACAAAACCGATGATTCAAGAAGCCGCAAAAGCAGGTTTTTATCAAGCAGGAAATGGGACACAATATCCAGTAATTCAAGTCTTTAGTATTGAAGGTTTAATTAATGGTAATGAAAAAGCAAAATATTATGATTTAAGTTGGGGAAAAAGTACTTTTAAACAAGCACAAAAAGAGCAAGAATCTAATGGAAAACAAATAGAAATTAACGGTATTTATTGATAAGTAAGGAATATAACGCTACTTTTACTTAATTATTAACTTTTTAATGTACGGTATCGTACAGACATTTCCGTAATATTGCTAACATAATTATGTATGTATATTAAGTTTTGAAGATAAACCCTTGAGCAACTATAAATTATCTCCCGTTAATCAATTATTAAGGACTTTACCCATTGAGGAATATCAAAGACTTGCACCCCATTTACGAGAATTGGTATTAGTGTCAGGGCAAGTGTTACACGAACCCTATGAAGAAATTAAGTCTGTCTATTTTCCCATTACTGCCATGATTTCTCTGGTATCTATTATGGAAAATGGCTCAACTACAGAAATTGGCTTGATAGGCAATGAAGGAATGATTGGATTACCCATATTTTTAGGAGGAGAATACACCATTAGTCGTGCCATTGTGCAAATGTCGGGCAAAAGCTGGAAAATAAGCTCAGATATTGTCTTGCGTGAATTTAAAAAAGCAGGTGCATTACAAAAAATATTACTTCTTCATACCCAAGCTAGATTAACTCAAATTGCCCAAAGTGCGGCTTGTAATCGTCAACATAAAATTGAAGCACGATTGGCACGATGGTTATTATCAGTCTATGATTGTGTGTTAAAAGATGAATTAGATTTGACTCAAGAATTTATTTCTAATATGTTAGGTGTTCGTCGTGCAGGAGTAACTATTGCCGCTAATGCTTTACAAGATGCAGGAATAATTCGTTATAACCGAGGTAAAATTGTTATTCTTGATCATAAAAAACTTGAAGAAACTTCCTGTGAATGTTATCGAGTTGTACAAAAAGAATTTTTAAGATTACTCGGATCTCGTAGGGGCTAATAAATCCTTAACAATTGGGTATTAACCATCAAGAATAGAAGTAAAATGCTAGATAATGAAGGTAAAATCACTATCAAAGATGAATGATTAAATGTCTAATGTACTATACAGTACAGACAAAATTTAAGAATACAACTAAAGTTAAATCAGACTAAATTGTTCTTAATAATATATCAAATAGTGTTAGAGCTTACCAGCTATTACCTCTTTTAATTAAAAATTTTTACAGCGTATTTTAGATACATAAAATATATACAGATCAGTCTAGTAAATTTTAAATAGCTATAAGCAAGAGGATTTTATTATGACGTATCAAGTCTTTAACTCTACTTTACCCCTCGTGAAAACAGAAATTGATCAGTTTTTAAAAAATTATTCTAGTGACCATTATTATAAAAAAGCATTATCTATTCCTTATTTTCGTCAAAAATTAATTGCTAAAATTCTCAATATAATTCCTAATAAACATATCATCATTGATGAGTGTCATAATTTCGCCGATGATTTAACTTTTTGTATTGGTTCATTAGAAGAACAATTATTAATTAATAAGCAAATTATGGATAATCTAAATCAAATTGTTGAGGAATATAATCAATTTAAAAAAACTCACCGTAACCAAAATTATAACTATCCAAAAGAAAGTAAAATTAACTTAAATGAACTGTTTTGGTGGATTAGATTTGATACCATAAGACCTTTTGCTACTTACTATTTTGGTCCTTTTGATAGCGTCTCAGAAGCCTCTAAAAATTGTAGTGGTTATCTTGAAGACTTAATGGCAGAAAATGCACAAGAAATTAGTTTTTCCTTTCAATTTATGAATCCTCCGTCATTGACTGTTATTAATGATATGGAAGATTTACAAATAGAAAATGAACAATTATTAGAAAGTTTATGGAATACTGAAAAAGAAAATAAGTATTATGAAAATCTATTTTTAAGTTCTCCTGATAGTTGCTTAATTATCAATCAAGATAACATCATAACGGTGGTAAATAAAAATGCAGAAATACTGCTTAAAACATCTAAAGAAAAGTTAGTTAATCAACCTTTAAATTCTTTTCTTGATGCTTCTAATATAGATAGTTTTTCTCATTTTCTTCTTTCCTTAAATGGTAAAACGGATCAAGATAATAAACAATCTTTTTTTAGTTTAAATTTATTATTACCTGATAAATCTACTCTTAATGTGAGCGTAAAAATATCAGCCATAAACAATCATCATAATCATATTATCGGTTGGTATTTATCTTTTCATGATGTAACTGAACTTCAACAAAGACAAGATGAACTTTATTATCAATCCCGTAATGATTGTCTAACAAATTTACCAAATCGCCGCTCATTATTAGAATTTTTAGAAAGTATTTTAAATGAAGCAGAAAAAACCTATTCTAGTCAATTTGCTGTATTATATTTAGACATCAATAAGTTTAAAATAATTAATGATACTTTTGGACACTTGGTAGGAGATCAAGTTTTAATTACTTTAGCAAAACGATTAATTACTTGTGTCAGAAGTTTTGACCATGTCGCTCGATTGAGTGGTGATGAATTTATGATTGTCCTTAGTCATATTCATTCTACCGAAGAAGCCAGAGATTGTGCCAATCGGATACAAGAATCATTATCAAACTGTTTTCATATTGATGACCATGATATTATGGTTAGCGTTAGTATTGGTATTGTTATTGGAACTCCTAAAATTTCTAAAGTACCTACTTTGTTAGCTAATGCTGATATGGCGATCTATCAAGCAAAATATAATGGACAACTTTTTTCCATGTATCGTTGTTAAATTTGAAAGTTGTATAGCAAAAAGTAAAGGGATTAAAATTAATTTTTTTACTTTTCCCTGTTAATATTTAACAATCAATCTTTATTAAGTTACGGTTAAGAACCCATTAAGTTTGTATAAAGTGCAAAATAACCCAATTTTAGATAATCAAATTTTAGCTGTAATATCTAAAGAGCAATATCAAGCACTTTTTGCTAATTTAGAAAATGTCTCTCTAATATCAGGACAAGTTATATATAAGTTACACCAAAAAATTGATCATGTGTATTTCCCCCTTCATTCTATGATTTCTTTAGTATCAGTATTAAAAAATAAAGCTACTACGGAAATCGGCTTAATTGGAAATGAAGGATTTGTAGGACTTCCTGTCTTTTTAGGTGGTAATTATGCCACCAGTGACACCATTGTGCAAATATCAGACAGCGCCATGAGATTAGAGGCAAAAATATTTAAAGAAGAGTCTCATCGTGCGGGAAAACTTCAAAAAATATTATTACTCTATACTCAGGCTAGAATTACCCAAATATCTCAAAACGCTGTTTGTAAATGTCATCATCCTATTAACAATCAATTTGCTTGTTGGCTACTATATGCCCATGATTGTGTTAATCAAGATGAATTACCTTTAACTCAACAATTTATCGCCCAAATGTTAGGAGTGCGTCGGGCTACCGTTACTCTTATTGCACAAAAATTTCAAGAAAAAGGGATTATTCGTTATGCTCGTGGTAACATTACAATCTTAAACCGAGATCTTTTAGAGTCTAATGCTTGTGAATGTTACGATTTTGTCAAGTCAGAATTTTCCCGATTATTGAATTTTACTTAACTTCTTACTCCTTATTCTTCCGCCCAATTTTGGGGTTTTAAGAACACTTCATATAATTGGGCTTCGGGGGTATTTGGTTCCGGTTTATAGCCATATTCCCAACGCACAAGGGGAGGTAGTGACATTAATATTGATTCCGTACGACCATTAGTTTGTAGCCCAAAAATAGTACCTCTGTCATAAACTAAATTAAATTCGACATAGCGACCACGACGATATAATTGAAAATCCCGTTCACGATGCCCATATTCTGTATTTTGACGTTTTTCGGCAATAGGCACATAAGCAGGTAAAAAAGCTCTACTACAATCTTGTACAAAAGCAAATAAGTCTTCCCAACTACGATTATCTTGAGGAGGTAATGCCCGACTATAATTAGCAGCTTCTTTATCACTATGAGGGCCACGATAAAGAGGATCTGTACCGTCTTGGTAATCAAAAAATAATCCACCTATCCCTCTAGTTTCATCACGATGTTTGAGATAAAAATATTCATCACACCAACGCTTAAAAACAGGATAATATTCAGGATGATGTTGATCACAGGCTTGTTTAAAAGTAGTATGAAAATGTTTAGCATCTTCGGCAAAAGGATAATAAGGCGTTAAATCTGCACCACCACCAAACCACCACACAGGCCCAGCTTCAAAATAACGATAGTTAAGGTGTACAGTAGGAATGTAAGGGTTTTTAGGATGTAAAACCATAGATGTCCCCGTAGCATAAAAAGAATGTCCTTCTGCTTCAGGACGTTGTTGCAATATACTCGGAGGAAGATGATTTCCCCAAACTTCGGAAAAGTTAACTCCTCCTTGTTCAAAAATATTACCATCTGTAATTACCCGTGTGCGACCACCGCCTCCTTCTTCCCGTTGCCAACTATCTTCGATAAATTTACCTTTACCGTCTAAGGTTTCTAAACCTGAGCAAATTTCGTCTTGTATCGTTTTCATAAATTGACTAACTCTTGCTTTTGCATCTTCAGGAGGAAAAGAAGTTATCACAGGAGATTGTTTTTCTGAGGTAGTAGTCATGTTCTTATAAATATTTACTAATATAACCTACAATCTACCAATCTAAACTGTCAGAGCAACTTTAGACTATCATTATTTGTAGATCTTAATATTCTGCAACACTGAAACCCTGAATAAACCTGAGTGAAACATAAAATTTTAAATAAGGAGTAATGAGTAATGAGTAATGAGTAATTAATTTCTAATTTCTAATTTCTAAAGCCTTTATTCTAAAAGGTTTTTAATCTCGAACTCAGGTGATAAAGTATCAAGTATCAAGTTTAATTTCTTTGCCCCTTTACACTACTAAAAATTACTGAGTTAGGTATTAGATGTTAAAAACTATCTTTGCTTGATGTTTAAAAATTGGGTTAATTCTGGACGAAATATGAGTTTAACTTGTCCTGTAGGTCCATTGCGATGTTTAGCGATAATTACTTCCGCAACACCTTGATCAACCGTATCAGGATGGTAATATTCATCACGATATAACATCATGACTAAATCTGCATCTTGCTCGATAGATCCAGACTCACGCAAATCTGATAACATAGGACGTTTATTGGTACGTTGTTCTACTGCACGACTAAGCTGAGATAATGCAATAATAGGCGCATTTATTTCCCTTGCCAAACTTTTTAACGAGCGGGTAATTCTCGATAATTCTTGTACACGATTATCACTACTGCCCTGCATTAATTGTAAATAATCGATTAAAACTAAGCCTAATTTGCCTTTTTTTTCTGCTTGTAAACGACGAACTTCTGAGCGCATTTGCATAACAGTTAAATTACCGCTATCATCAATATAAATTGGTAACTCAGATAATTTCGCCATAGCCGTCATTAAAGGCTCCATTTCTTGCTCTGTAATTCTACCAGTTCTTAATCTGCTACTTTCTAATTTCCCCTCCGCTGAAAGTAATCTCATGGCTAGTTGTTCCCTTGACATTTCTAAGCTAAAAATAGCTACGGCTAAATCATGTTGTTTAGCAATATTCGCTGCAATATTTAAGGCAAAACTTGTTTTTCCCATGGCAGGACGACCAGCTATAATAATTAAATCAGAAGGCTGAAAACCACCGCCCATTAAAGCATCTAAATCATAAAAATCACTACTAAGACCGGGTAAAGCTAGTTTTTCTTGAAAGTTTTGAATTTCGGTAAAAGTATCGATTAAAGTATCTGAAATAGGTATTAATCCTTGTTGAATTCTTGCTTGAGTAAGTTTAAATATTTTTTGTTCAGCTTCATCTAAAACTTGATCTAAATCTTTCGTTGTATCATAACCTAATTCACTAATTTCTTTAGCTGTAGTTATTAATAATCGCCTAACATATTTATCCGTAATTAAAGGTACATAACGATCAATATTAGCAGAAGAAACAGTACGATCTAGTAAACTAACTATTTTAGGAGTACCACCAATTTTGTCTAATAAATTATGATCATTTAACCATGTACTAATCGTCATTAAATCTACTGGTTGCCCTTGAAAATATAAATTTCTGGCGGCTTCATAAATTTGGCGATGACCATTGACATAAAAGGCTTCTGGTGGTAATATATCAATAATTTTACCCATAGCGTTAGGATCAAATAAAATTCCTCCTAAAATGATTTCCTCTGCTTCTATATTCTGTGGTGGTAAAGAGGTTGCGGCTAAATCTGGGGTAAAGTCGTTCATTATAGATAATGGAGATTAATGACGTTTATTGGGTGCAAAAACAGATAGTATTTAATTAATTTATCATTATTAAGTTCACAATCATCTATTGCTAATTATTAGTAACTATAATACTATTTTTAGAAGGGTAAAATTGATCACTTTCCTTTGAACAGAAAATGGAAAATTATCCCTTGCGAATCTCAGAATAAATAACTGATTTACCATAAATATTAATTAACTATCTGGATAATGGCGTGATGAAAAAAAGAGCATTAAAAGATTGCATTCTCGGTGCTATTGATATTGGCACAAATTCGATACATATGGTAGTTGTAAAAATTAACGCTCAAATTCCTTCTTTCAGTATCATTGCTAAAGAGAAAGATACCGTTAGATTAGGCGATCGCAATATTGAAACAGGGAATCTTACAGAAGAAGCGATAAATCGTTCTTTAGCAGCCCTAAAACGTTGTAAACATTTAGCGCAGAGTTTAAAAGTTGATCAAATTATTGCAGTAGCAACAAGTGCCACAAGAGAAGCACCGAATGGGAAAGATTTTTTAAAACAAATAGAGACAGAATTAGGTATTGTGGTGGACTTAATTTCAGGACCTGAAGAAGCTCGAAGAATCTATCTAGGAGTGCTATCAGGCATGGATTTTGGCGGAAAAGTTCATGGTATGATTGATATTGGCGGAGGCTCAACAGAGATAATTTTAGGAGATAATCAAGAGGCAAGATTTTTAAGTAGTACAAAAATTGGTGCAGTTAGTCTTACAAGAGATTTTATTCATAGTGATCCCATCAGCAATCAAGAATATATTACTTTACAATGTTACGTTAGAGGAATATTAGAGCGCCCCGTAGAAGAATTTAAAAACGCCCTCAAATTAGGGGAAAAGCCTGTTTTAGTAGGCACATCAGGCACAGCAGAAACTTTAGCCTTAATCCATTCTTCGGAAAATCAAGGAGTAGCACCTTTAAAGTTAAATGGTTATCAAATATCAAGACAAGATATAGAAAAAATTTTACATAAATTAATTGGGATGAATTACGCCCAAAGGGCTAGTTTACCCGCAATGTCTGAACGTAGAGCCGAAATTATCATCTCAGGCACTCTAATCTTACTAGAAGCCATGAAAATGTTAGATATTTATTGTCTCACTATTTGTGAACGGGCTTTAAGAGAAGGAGTTATTGTTGACTGGATGTTGCAAAATGGCTACATTGAAGATCGTCTTGCCTTTCAAGGAGAAGTTCGCCCTCGTAATATTTATAAAATAGCTCATAAATATCAAGTGGACTTAAACCACGCTGATAAAATAGCCGATTTTGCCCTTAATATCTTTGACTCCATCAAAAATCAATTACATTTCTGGGGCGATTTAGAGCGAGAATACCTTTGGTCTG
This sequence comes from Geminocystis sp., assembly GCF_041753295.1. NCBI lineage: Bacteria > Bacillati > Cyanobacteriota > Cyanophyceae > Chroococcales > Geminocystaceae > Geminocystis > Geminocystis sp. The sequence continues at coordinate 24,268 of NZ_JBGSUU010000105.1, read as the reverse complement.
CTACTATTTTACATAATTCTGGTTTATATATTTCTCATAGCGCCCATCATAAACACTCTTATTATTTAATCCGCAACGCCGAGTTATTGGGATTTAGTGAAATCGAAATCGAGTTAATTGCTCAAATTGCTCGTTATCACCGTAAAAGTAAACCAAAGCGTAAACATGAAACCTATGCTAATTTATCGGATTCTCACCGTAAAATGATTAAACAATTAAGTGCTATTCTTAGATTAGCCATTGCCCTTGATCGTCGTCAAATTCGAGCTATTAAAACCTTAGAATGTAGATATGATCATGAATATAGACAACTTCATTTACATTTAACTCCTCGTCAACCTAATGATGATTGTGCTTTAGAATTATGGAATTTAGATTATAAAAAACCTATTTTTGAGCAAGAATATCAAGTTAAAGTTTTAACCACTTTACATAAATAATTATTCATTATTCACTATATACTATTAATTATGAATACAGAAATGTCTATAACTCCAGAAATTGCGATCGCCAATTTGAACCAAAAAAAAGACTTAGGATTAAGATATTATGCAGCGTGGTGGTTAGGAAAATTTCGAGTAAAAACAGCCATAGCCGTAGAAAGCCTGATAAAAGCCCTCAAAGATGAAGAAGATAGAGCACCTGATGGGGGCTTTCCTTTGCGTAGAAATGCGGCTAAAGCCCTAGGTAAACTAGATGATTTGAGGGCTGTTGAGCCTTTAATTCAATGTTTTGAGTGCGATGATTATTATGTCAGAGAATCCGCAGCCCAAGCCTTAGAAATGTTAGGGGATTCAAGAGCAATTCACCCTTTAATGACTCTTTTAGATAATGCCGTTAAAGAGGATAAATTAACGAATTATGCAGTAGAACAAGTCATCGGTAAACCTTATCTAAATCAGCCCTATGAAGCGATTATCGAGGCTTTAGGAACACTTTTCGCTAAAAATTCTATAAATCTAATTAAACCCTTTCTTGAGCATCCTACCCCAAAGATAGCTTATGCTGCCGCTAGGGCGATGTATCAATTAACCGATGATGATGTTTATGGAGAAATATTAGTAACTGCATTAAAAGGGAAAGAGTTACAACTAAGAAGATCTGCTTTGATGGATTTAGGTGCTATTGGTTATGTAAAATCAGGGGAAGCCATTGGTAAAGCCTATGCAGAAAATAGCTTAAAATTGATTGCCATGAAAGGATTATTAGAGTCTCAAGTCAAAAAAGATTCTACCGCCGAATTATCCCCAGATACCATTAAATTAATGGCAATAATGGATAGCCTTTTATAGTAATTAATGATTTTTTCTATCTCCTAAAAATTATGATTGAAGTTGAAAATTTAAGTAAAATTTACGGTGCGACTCAAGCCATTAAAGATATTTCTTTTTCCGTAGAAAAGGGTACTATTTTAGGATTTTTAGGGGCGAATGGTGCTGGTAAAACCACCACAATGCGTATTCTTAGCGGTTATATTCCAGCAACGACAGGAAAAGTCACCATAGCTGGTTTTGAAGTCCATAAAAACCCTATGGCAGTAAGAGAAAGAATTGGTTACTTACCTGAAAATCCTCCTCTTTATACGGATATGACAGTGAGAGAATATCTTAGTTTCGTGACAAAAATTAAAGGAATTTCGAGAACACAACGAGGAGAAAAAATCAAAAAGGCTTTACAATGTTGTCAGATAGAAGATCGAGCAGATACCATTATCAGAAAATTATCTAAAGGTTATCGTCAAAGAGTTGGTATCGCCCAAGCTATTGTTCATGATCCACCCGTGATAATATTAGATGAGCCTACCGTAGGTTTAGATCCTCGTCAAATTATCGAAGTTAGAAACCTTATTAAAAGTTTAGCAGGAGAAAGGACTGTTATTTTATCTACCCATATTTTACCCGAAGTAAGTATGACGTGTGATTTAGTTACAATTATCAGTAAAGGTATGGTTGTAACAACTGGGACTCCTGATGAACTTTTGCAACAAATGCAAGGCAACACCGGTTATGAAATAGAAGTGGAAGGAGATGTTAGTAATTTAGTTATCAAATTAGAGCAAATTTTAGGAGTTAAGACAGTCAATATAACAGAAATAAGTGAAAGAAAAAATCGTTTTTTGATTAATATTTCCCTTGATAAAAACTATGATATGGGAAAAGATATTGCCTCCACCATTGTTTATGAAGGCATTGGTATTTATGAGATGAAAAGAAGTCATCCTTCCCTTGAAGATGTCTTTTTACAACTTACGACAAACGAGAGTTTTACGGAATAATTTTGATAATTTTGACAAGATATGTTACTGTTAATTAACATATCCTATAATATAATTAAAAGTTGTTTTATTTATACATAAATATTATTAAATTATCACAAATTAGAAGTCTAATAAAGCATTTTCTTGATGAGTTAAAATAACACAGTCAGAAGTAACAAAAGTTCGACAAGTTAATAAAAATCCTGCTTCTTCTTCTTTAGGTTTTAAAAAAGTATGATCATGAATAATTGTACCTTCTAAAAGTTTAGCCGCACAAGTGACACAAATTCCAGCATTGCACGATAAAGGTAAATTAATTCCGTTAGCTATTGCTACATCACTAATATATTCATTTTCTTTGACTTTTAAAATTATTTTTTCTCCATCAGGTTTTATTAATGTCACTTGATGAGTTTTAATCGATAAAGGAGAATTTATCGTCATAGTAGCCATAATTTTTATTTTTTAAATTAATAAGTAAATTATTCATTATCACTAAATAATTTTTGATTTTTTTTACTTAACTTTCGTAATAGTTTTTTTTGGTTTTACTGCCGATATTTTTGATTTTTATGGTTAAATTGGTAAATGTTTTATAATTAGTACATGGACTTCTAATATTAAGTTTTGTAAAAATTTTAATTATTTTCTTGGTGATAATTGTTCGTATTGTATCGATTAAAACATTAATGCAAAAGATTATTGTTAAAAATCGTAAGAAATATTAATATTACAAAATATATCTATTAGGATTAATATCATTAACCCCTACAGATTCTTAATTAGGGGCAGATGAATAAGTCATAAAGCTATTAAAATCTAGGGTTTAGACGTATTACATTTAAAAAAAGTGCAGAGTTTTCACAGATTTTAGTCAAAAGTTGTCTCTTTTTCTGATAATTTTCCCTGAAACTATAGCGTAGTAAAAAAAAATCATAAAGTTAAGAATTAGACTAAACACTTTTATTTATAAGTATTTAACCTGATACCTGATACCTGATACCTGATACCTGATACCTGATACCCGATACCCGATACCCGATACCTGATACCTACCCTCACCACAATACTATGAGGCAAATCCTAATTAGTAAGAGCGATGGTCATAGCTTTAGCTGGTATGGTATTATAAACCTGGGTTAAATATTGCATTACTGCCTGAGAATCGTTAAGAGATAAAGGAATATTACCTAAGACATCAAGGATAGTTTTATTTTCCGTTGGTGGTACAATTACCACTAAAGAAGAATCTAAAGCCTCGTCATATTCCCAGAAGTTATCAATAGTTAAAGGTGCAGATATTTTGTTAACATTATTTTTACTCTTCGGAATTGACTTGATTTTGCCTAACATTTCAGGTTGTAAAGTTTTTCCTGATAGTTGATGACTACGACATATTCGCAACCCTTCTAAAATTTGCTCTTTACTTCTACCGCGCAATTGGAATATAATAAAAGGATCTTCACTAAAACGATCTGCTAATTGATAATAAACTGCACCAATATGTTTACAAGGATTGGCTTTATCAGGACAAGTACAACGAGATTTGACATCCGTTAAGTTAAAGGGAAATAAACTTAAACCGTTTTTGATGAAAACTTGCTCTATTTCTGAAGGCATTTCACCCACTAACAATTGTGCGGCTAAAATTGCCTTTTCTGCCATAGTAGTAATGACATATCCCCAATCTTCATCGGAAAAAGCATCTAATGCTAATGTTACCTTATAGGGTTTTTCTTCTGTGCCTTGCACTTCTGCAATTAATTGAGATTGTTTAAATTCGATGTTTAAGACATTACCTTCACGAGAGTAATTACGCGCCCTTTCTAGCCTTTTTTTGAAACGATAAGAATCTAATAATTCCAACCATTTTTCTACCCACCATTGTCTGTTAATCATATTGTTTAATTTTTAATTTTCTGAAGATAACATAATAAACGTAAATAATCTGTGATGTTTAAAGATTAATATACGCATTAAAGCATTTAGAAATAGTATATTTTAAAAGTAATAAAAATAACTAATAATCTTCCCCGCCTTTTGTCTTTTACCCTTTACTCTTTGCCCTTTGATAGAGTAAACATACAATTAATTTTGCTTACTTACTCAATTATTATAACCTTGATAAACTATTGAATTTCTGATGATGATATGTCAGGCAAATGATAGAATAAAATGACTAAAATTAGAATTAATTGTCAACCTTAGCTTTAAATATGAAATAAGTAATTGTTAATAACTCTTAATTCCTCATTTCTAATATCCCATTTCTAATTAAAATATGGTATTTGTTAAACGTGTAGAATTGTCTCGTTTTAAATCTTTTGGAGGTAATAATTCAGTTCCTTTTTTACCCGGATTTACTGTGATTTCAGGTCCAAATGGCTCAGGAAAATCTAATATTTTAGATGCTTTATTATTCTGTTTAGGTTTAGCAAGTTCAAAGGGAATGAGGGCGGAAAGACTACCAGATTTGATTAATAACAGTCAAAACGGTAATGGAAAAGTGATGGAGACAGTAGTTTCAGTTACCTTTGATTTAGAAAATTTAGAAGGTTTAAATAACAGTATAGTAGAAAAAAAAGAAGATATTAATATAATTCATCATTCAGAAAAAGAAGAATTTTATATAGATAATCAAAAAGAAAATAAATTAAATAATATTGAAAATAAAGAAGAAAAAAAGCTAAATTTAGAATCACTATCAGAATTAAAAGTAACAAGACGTTTAAGAGTAACAAAAGGAGGAAGTTATGCCTCGACATTTTATTTGAATGATAGTCCTTGTACAGCTAATGAGCTACATGAGCAATTAAATCGTCTGCGGATTTATCCTGAAGGTTACAACGTGGTTTTGCAAGGGGATGTTACTCGCATTATTACCATGAATACCAAGGAAAGACGAGGAATTATTGATGAATTAGCAGGAGTTGCAGAATTTGATCGCAAAATTGAGCAAACTAAGGCAACTTTAGATGGAGTAAAGGAAAGAGAGGAGAAATGCCATATTATCCAAGATGAATTAATCCAAAATAGTGCTAAGTTGAAGCAAGATTCCGAAAAAGCGGCAAAATATCAAAAAATTAAGCTACAAATTCAGGAAAAAAAACAGTGGGAAATAGTAATTAATTTTCGTTATTTAGAGCAACAGAAAAAAGAGATAGAAAAGCAGTTATTAGACTTAGAAATTCAGCAGAAAAGTAAGACAGAATTGTTAACTAAAATTCAAAGTAAAATTAATGATAATAAAATTGAGTTAGTCAAATTAAATCAAGAAGTTAAAGCATTAGGAGAAGAAGAACAAATTAATGTTGCTTCTCGTCTAGCTACTCAAAAGGCAAAACGACAACAATTACAGCAAACACTAGATGGATTAATAAAAAATGAGAAAGAGACAAAAATTAAAGAGGAAGAAATAACAAAAAAAATAAAAGACTATCAGCAACAATTAGAGAGTTTATCTGTAAAAATTGAGCAACTAGAAAACGAGAATATTCCGCAGTTAGAAAATAGTAAAATTTCTGTTAAAACTGAGTTAGATAACTATAAACAACAAGCTCAAGAAATAGCTTCTCAATCTCAAGCGTGGGTAGCAAAGCAAACAGAATTAAATCAAGAAATCGGCGTTATTCAAAAAGAGTTAAATCCCTTACTAACTCAACAAGCATTATTAACAGAAAGATGTCAACAATTGCAATTAACTATTAAAAATGAAAATGAGCAATTAAAGAAGTTAGATGAAGATATTATTAGTAAAGTTGACCAAGTTTCCCTTTTAATAGACGAAAATGGAGATTCAGAGGAGAATATTCAAACTTTAGCCGAAAAATTAGCAAAAATTGAAGCAGAAATTTCCTTAAACCAAGATACCATCAATCGCCTACAAATTGAGCAACGGGAAAAACAACGAAAGTTAGACAAATTAGAAGCAACCAAACAAGCACAACAAGAAGCCCAAGGCACTTATGCTAGTAAGATTATTCTTAACTCAGATTTACCCGGTGTATGTGGTTTAGTGGCACAATTAGGGGAAGTCAATCCTCTTTATCAATTGGCGTTAGAAATCTCGGCTGGTAGTCGTTTAGGCTTTATCGTGGTAGAAGATGATTCCATTGCGGCGATGGGTATTAAATTATTAAAGCAACAAAAGGCAGGAAGGGCGACTTTTTTACCGTTGAATAAGATACAGTCTCCCCGTTTAAATATTCCCAGAGAAATTTCTCAAGCAAAAGGTTTTATTGATTTAGCGACTAATTTAGTTAAGTTTGAGCCGAAATATCAAGGAATTTTTGCTTATGTTTTCGGAAATACTGTTATTTTTGAAGATTTAGACTCCGCACGAAGACTAACAGGGCAAGGGCGTATTGTTACTTTAGATGGAGAGTTATTAGAAACTTCTGGGGCGATGACAGGAGGAAGTGTGTCTCAACGTTCAAGCCTTAAATTTGGTAGGGTTTCATCAACGGAAAGTAAAGAGTTTCAGGAGTTAAATGACCGTATTAGAGAAATTGAAGACATAATAATCCAGCTTAGTTTGAAAATATCAGAAAAAAGAGACTTTGTCAAGCAGTGGTCAGAACAGTTAAATCAAGAAAGACAAAAAAGACAGAAAAAACAGTTAATGTTAGAGCAATGTCAGGAAGAAATTAGTCGTTTAGAAAAAGAAAAAGAAAAAATTATTGAGTCTAATGCTAATAACTATCAAGATTTAGTTAAAGGAAAACAAGAGTTAACTAAACTTGAGAAAAACTTGCCTTTATTACAAGAAAAATTAATAGAAAAACAAGGAGAATTAAAAGATTTAGAATCTAGCTATAATAATCAACAGTGGCAAAATTTACAGCAGATAATTAGTCAACAAGAATTGTTATTAGAAGGAAGACAATCAGCATTAAATGAAAGTAAGCAAAATTTACAAAGATTAATTAATCAAAAGGAAGATTTACAAATAAAAATTAAAGATAGTCAGGAAAATATTAATAGCTTATTGACTCAACAAAATCAAGTCAAAAAAGATAAATTTAAGTTAACTAATGAGTTAAAAACAATTGAGGAAGATATTAATAAGTATGAAAATATTTTTCAAGAATTAGCTCAAAAATTAGAGACAATTAAAGAAATAAGAAATAAACAAGAAAGTCAAATTAAAAAGTTAGAAAGTGAACAACAACAGTTACAATGGGCATTAGAAAAAATAGTTTTACTACACCAAGAATCTCAAACAAAATTATATGATCTAACTTTACAAATAGAAGAAATTAGCCAAGATTTACCTAATCCTTTACCTGAAATTCCTTGGTTAGTTAATAATAGTAAAAGTGGTGAAATTAATAATAAAATAACCTTCGATAGTTTACAAGATCAACTAGAGCAAATTAAACAAGAAATTCGTCAAGGAGAGAAAAAATTAGAAGCCCTTGAGCCTGTTAATATGTTAGCTTTAGAACAGTACAAAAAAAATCAGGAAAGACTAGAAGAATTGTCAGAAAAATTAACAACTTTAGTAAAAGAAAGAACAGAATTATTATTACGAGTAGAAAATTTTACTACTTTAAGATTAAGAGCATTTAAAGAATCTTTTACTGCTGTTAATGAAAACTTTAAAACAATTTTTGCAACTCTTTCTGAGGGGGATGGTTACTTAAAATTAGAGGACGAAAATAATCCTTTTAATGGTGGTTTAACTTTAGTTGCTCATCCTAAAGGAAAACCAGTACAAAGATTAAGTTCGATGTCGGGGGGAGAAAAATCTTTAACGGCTTTAAGTTTCATTTTCGCTTTACAAAGGTATCGCCCTTCTCCTTTTTATGCCTTTGATGAGGTAGATATGTTTTTAGATGGTGCGAATGTAGAAAAACTGTCAAAAATGATTCAACAACAGGCAAAATCTGCTCAATTTATTGTGGTAAGTTTAAGACGACCAATGATTGAGGCTTCTCAACGTACTATTGGAGTAACTCAAGCTAAAGGTGCTTATACTCAAGTATTGGGCATTAAGTTAACAATGGATAATTAGGAGTTGTTGAAAAAATATGAATGGAATAGGGAGGAGAAATACTTGTCAATCAAACTTTTAATCTTAATATTAATAATATTTACAAAAATAGTTTATGGACACAATGACATCAATAATGTTAAGTTTTTCAATAAAAATTCTTAAAACTATGTACTTTTTTGTTGATATATTATCTCTAAATTCTTAATTTTAATAAATTTCAGATTTTTTGCTAATTTATTTAATGATTTATAATTGATTAATGATAATTTTTTTCAAAATAGATAGATAATTAAAATAAAGGCTCTCCTACAGTAGTTATGACAAATTAATAGAAAATAATTAATGTAAACTTTAATCAGTATGGCTTTGAGAATTTTAAAAATGCAATTATTATACATTAACAGTTTGAATTTAACCTAATACCTGATACCTTTTTTTAGACATAATTTATCACGATGAGAAGTAGTAGAGCCAAAATAAACTTTATTTACAAGAGATTATTATTTAAAACTTATGGAAAAACTTAGCTTTATTTTCAAGATTAAAAAATATATTAATTACTTTTTTTTCTTAGGGATTTTTTTAATATCAGCAGGAATTGTTTTACTGCAAATAAACGGTAATTTATCTAATCTTGTTATCGGCATTATAAGCAGTGGAATAACAGTTATTATTTTCGGAATATGTATTTTTCTTTATAGTAATAAAGGTTTTTTGGGAAAAAGGGGAGTTGAAGCTGGTATAAATGCCATTATTTCTACTTCGGCGTTATTATTAATTTTAGGTTTAGTCAATTTTTTGGGATTAAAATATTCAGTAAAAATTGATTTAACGGAGAATAATCTTTACACTCTTTCTCCTCAATCTCAACAATTAATTAGTAATTTAAGTCAACCTTTAAAAGTTTATATTTTTGATAATCCACCTAATGATTTTGATCGCAAATTATTGCAAGATTATGAAAGACAAAACAATAAATTTCAATACCAATTTGTTAATCCTCAAGTGGATATTAATTTAGCTCAAAAATTTAATGTGACTCGTTTAGGTGATGTTTATTTAGAGTATGGAGATAAGCAACAATTAGCGCAAACTTTATCGCCTCAAAATCGTCTTTCAGAAATTAAATTAACCAATGCTATCGCTAAAATTCAACAAACGACGCAACCGATAATATATATTTTACAAGGTCATGGTGAATCGGCGATAGAAGAAGGACAAGTTAGTATTTCTCAAGCAGTAACAACCTTACGAGATAAAGGTTATACCGTTAATTTTCTCACCCTTGCTACTTCTCCTTTAATTCCACCCGATGCTAATGTTTTGATAATCAGTAATCCCGAAAAAGAATTATTAGAAGGGGAGATAAAAATTATTCAAAAATACTTAGATGATGGCGGTGGTTTATTGGTGATGTATAACGCCGGAAGTAATGTTAATCTTGAGCAAGTATTGAGAAAATGGGGAATAAAATTCGACGACAGATTAGTAGTTGATGCTTCAGGTACAGGAGAAGTGTTCGGATTAGGTCCTTCTATTACTATAATTGTTGATTATGGTGCTCATCCTATAACTCAAAATTTTGGTAATGGTATGAGTTTGTTTCCTTGGGCAAGACCAATCATAACCGAAACTGTAACCGATGTCACGGCAACACCTTTTTTGATTACCAATAGTCAATCATGGGGTGAAAGAAATCCCGAAGGAGAAAATGTAGAATTAGATCCTACAGTAGATTTACAAGGCCCGTTAAATATTGGAGTAGCATTAACTAAGAAAAATCTTGTAAAAAGTATTTCTAAGAGTCAAGAGAATAGTTCAAATACAAAAAATGACTTAAAAATCAAAAATAACGAAAACCTAACCTTAAAAGAAGAATCTGTAAAAAAAGTTAACCCTGATAATAATTTGCCTTTGCCACCAAAGATGAAAACTCCATCAGAGGAAAAAACCAATAGTGAAACATTATCAAACCCTCAATCTTCACAAACTAGAATGGTAGTAATCGGTAATGCTAACTTTGCTACGGATGGTTGGTTTCAACAACAGCTAAACAGTGATTTATTTATCAATACGGTAGGATGGTTAGCTAATGAGAAAGATTCGACTTTATCTATTAGCCCAAAAGAGGCAACTAATCGTAGAATCAATTTAACTACTTTTCAAGCTGGTTTAATTGGTTGGTTAGCTTTATTTATCATCCCAGCATTAGCTTTTACTGTTTCTATGGTTACATGGTGGCAAAGAAGCCGTTAAGAAAATAATTCCTAAAGATTTTAACAGAGTTTATTAATTGACTGTCGTTGATACTCTGCTAATAAAAAGGCGGTAGCGATGGCTACATTTAATGATTCAACGTTATTAACTAAAGGAATTTTAACATTTTCCGTGGCTAAAATGGCTAATTCTGGTGATAAACCTTGGCTTTCATTGCCTAAAAGTAAGATAGTAGGTTTAGTAAAATCAATTTGCCAATGGGTTTTTTTTCCTTGGAGAGAGGTTGCAATAATTTGATAGCCTTGAGATTGATATTTTTTAACTACAGAAATAAGATCATTTTCTACTTTTGCTTGAATTTTAAACCATTCTCCCACGGATGAGCGCATCACTTTAGGATTATCTAAATCCACACTATCACTACTTAACCAGAGAAAATCAACATCGGTAGCAACTGAAGTACGAATAATTGTGCCTAAGTTACCCGGATCTTGAATGCGATGACAAATTAACCCTAAACGTAGATTTTCAGGAGGTTGTGCTTGTCGAGAATTACGATAAGCGGTGGCGATAATACCATCTGGATTGACGGTGGTAGCTATATGTTTCATCAATTCAGGGGAAACGGTTTCGATTCTTTCTCCTTGATTTTGTAATGTTTGCCAAAGGGAATCGTTTTTTTCCTGCCATAATGGGGTTGATAATATTGTTACCAAAGGATAATTAACTTGACTGGCAACTTCTAATAAATTTGTACCTTCTAATAAGTGTAAATTTTGGCGATGTCTTTCTTGAGTTTTCTGTAATTTTCTGACTTCTTTTATGAGGGGATTTTGCAAACTGGTTAACATAATTTAGGAGATAGGAGATAGAAAGGAAACGGGGAGTTAGATAAATTTTAAATCTATTTTTAGTATTTTTCAGGGTATCAATTATAGCCATTTTGAAGTAAAAAATCTAAACTAATATCTTGTGATAAAGGAGTTTTTTCTACACGATGACGGATTAATTTATCAACATATTTACCTAAGATATCGCTTTCTAAATTTACCCAATCTCCTGACTGAAGTTGTGATAAATTAGTTTGCGCGTAGGTATGAGGAATAACTGCAACATTAAACCAATTACCATCTATATCACAATCGGCGATAGTTAAACTAATGCCATTAACGGCAATACTAGCTTTAGAAACAATATAAGGAGAAATATAATTTTGCCACTCAGTTTTTAATTGCGAAGGCGCAGTAAATGTCATTTCCCAAGATTGTTGACAATTTACCGATTCAACTAAACATCCTATACCATCTACATGACCTGTAACAAAATGTCCGCCAATTTTACTCCCTACTCGTAAAGAAGTTTCAAGATTAACGTTTTTCTGTTTCTGAATATTTTTCTCTAAAGTTGTGCGTTGTAAGGTTTCTGGAGAAGCCGTAGCGATAAAACTTTCTTGTAAAATTTTTTCTACTGTCAAACAAATTCCATCGACGGCAACGCTATCACCTATGGCTAAATCTTGACAAATTAGATTTTCTCGATTTTTCTCGATGTCAATGATAAATAAATTATTACCCTTGGCTTTTATTTTTCCTTTTCCTTGGATTAATCCAGTAAACATATTTTTTATAATTATAGAATTTACCCATTGACAAAAATCCTTAAATACCAGTATGACTTTTCCAACATTATAAGGTCATATTTAGAACTATTTTTTATGATTACCAAATATTCTATAGTTATTACTAATTACCTCAAATAACGATATTTCGTTATTGCACATTATTGATAATTTGTAAAGCGCGTAACTTCTAAATTACTATCTGATGTTACGCAAAAATAGCAGGTAAGGTTTGACAGTAGTCTTTTGCCCCAAGCTGATTTTATGAGTATTTTTTTTTGAATGAAAAATACAGCGTGAGGCAATAGAGCCGAAATACCTAAAAATTAGAAATTTAAAGCTGTTAATTAAAAAAAGCTGGGCTTATGACGAATTAACCCCAAAAATTCCTCTCTAGTTTTATTCTCTTCTTGAAACGCTCCTATCATAGCACTGGTGACAGTCCATGAACCCGGTTTTTGTACTCCGCGCATTGCCATACACATATGAGTTGCTTCCATTACTACTGCAACCCCTTGAGGATCGAGAATAGTTTGGATTGCTTCGGCAATTTGGCGGGTAAGGCGTTCTTGTACCTGCAATCTTCGAGAATACATTTCAACAATACGAGCTAATTTACTTAAGCCGACTACTTTTTGATTGGGAATATAGGCAACGTGAGCTCTACCCATAAAAGGTAACATATGATGTTCACAGAGACTGAAAAAGTCAATATCTCTAACTAATACCATCTCGTTATGACCTTCGTCAAAAATAGCACCATTAACAAGTTTTTCCAACGATTGACTATAACCTTGAGTTAAAAACTGCATGGCTTCTGCTACCCTTTTTGGAGTTTTAAGTAATCCTTCTCGTTCTGGATCTTCCCCTACAGATTTCAACATGATAGTTACAGAATCCATCATTTGTTGTTTGTTTACTTCTTCTGGAGAAAGATTTATATTTACGACTTGTCCATTATGAGTATTTCGATCAGGACGAGTAGCAATATTATTATATACATCAGTGCTAACAGTCGCAGAAATATCAGGATTAGTCTTATTAGAATTAGAACTATTGGAAAAGTCTGTCATAGTTAATAAGCAAATTAGTTTAATGGTGTGATTTAGAAATGGGATTTTTGTTACAGATCATCAAAACAAACAAAACTCTATCTTATTAAGATGTTTGAGGGTTTTATCCAGCAAAAACACCGCCACAAAACAAGTTCATTCTGTGGTTTTGAATGAAATTTGAGATTATAGAGATCCAATACTATGAGTTATGGTTAATTGTTCGATAACCGCTTCTTGGGGAAGCAATACGGCTTGTAAAATAACTTCGGCTACGGTTTCAGGTTTGAGCATTGCAGATTTTTGAAAGTCTGCTTGTACTGTTTCAGTTTCCCAGATGGGTGTGTTAACTGCACCGGGTGAAATAGTGGTAACTCTAATACCGTTGCTTCTTTCTTCTAAAGCTAAACATTGACTGAAGGTAACTAAAGCAGCTTTACTCACTGCATAAGTTCCCCATTCAGGAAAATAATTATTAGCGGCGATGGATGCCACGTTGATAATTGTGCCTTGACTTTGTTTTCTCATGTGCGGTAATACCCCCATCACGCACTCAAAAACGCTTGTCAAGTTAAGATTTAATACTTTTTGCCAATCTGTTAAGGGAGTTTCTCTCAGAAGGTTTGTGTAACCCATTCCTGCATTATTCACAAGAATATCCACTCCTCCTAATTCTTTCACAATGGCTTCTATATTCGCTCTGATGTTAGATAATTCTCCTAAATCAAGAGAAACTATTTTCACCTTTACTCCATATTCCGAAACTATTTTTGCCACTTCTTCTAATTTTTCTTGCGATCGCCCCATTAAACATAAGTTAATGGCTGATTTTGCAAAGGCCATGGCGGTGGCTTTACCAATTCCACTACTAGCTCCAGTAATGATAGCTGTTCGTTGATTTGGGGAATATTCCATGATAAATATTGCTTTCCTTTTTAAAATTAGTAAACTAGATTGAATTTAAACTTTAACTAGCTTCTATTAATAGAGTATCAGGTTAGTAGTTTCTCATAATGTGAAGTTTTGTAACAAAAATCACCCCTATTATTATAACACTAATAGACATTGAGTAATTAGTAATAAATAATTATCGGCGACGACGACTACCAAAACCGCTACTTCTTCTGGAGGTTGTAGGGCGAGTGCGACTAGATTTATTACTACCAAAACTATTGCTACTAGGTTGTTTTACTTTACTTGATGTACCGTTAGTTTTGAGATTACTTGTACCTACTCCTGATCCTGTTCCTTTGGTACTATTAGTATTAACTCGATTAATGCTATTACCTGAACTATTTTTAATTGTGCCTGTAGTGCGGAAAGATTGACGATTTTTTTCTACTTGAGGAATAGTATTATTATTAGTACGATAGCTCTGTACCGCTTGATCATAACTATTACCATAACCTCCAAAACCTGTTAAATTACCACCAGAGCGAAATGTTGGCGGAACATAATACTGAGGTCTAAATAACATACTACCCAATGCTTGTCCAGCTAATGCACCAGCAAAAGGACTCCAAAAACTTGATTGTTGTCTAACAACAACGGTTTCTTGTTTGCCTGTGTTGGAGTTAGTAACGGTTTCCGTTTCGTTATGGACATATTCTATACGAAAATCCTCTGTAAGGTGCATTATCGCTTCGTTACCATTGATTTCTACAAAGGTTTGTTGCCCGTTTTTAATTTCTTCATCGGTTAACCTCGCCATTTGTAGATTAGTGGTGCGAAAAGTTGGATTACTTCCAGAGGGAGTATTTAATAACATGAGGATATATTCACCGTCAACATCGTTAAAGGTGGCTTGTTGTACAGGATATTTCCCACTAGCAATGTTATTTTTAGGGACGTTTGTATTATTAGTAAAAGTGGTAGGATTATTGGTGTTTACGCTATTGGATGAACCACAAGCGACAGTACTAAAACTTAGAATTATGGTTAAAAAAATGGCTATAACTGGCTTAAACATTCTTTTTATGGGTAACTTTTATAATGGAATTAACTCAGGAAAATTGATAATTATTTGATCAGATGTTAACCTTTCTCCTAATCTAGCAGGGGAAAAATGGATGGCGATCGCTCGATAGTTTTGCTTGTAATTAAGATTAATCAGAGCTTTCAAAGCATCGGTTAAGGCTTCCATATCGGCTAAATCAGTTTCAAGTTCTGATAGTTCACCTTCAAAGGCTACAATAATCATAACAATTATATTGTCAGTAACAGGTAGTGATAAAGGGGTATTTTCCGCAACTTCTTCCTCCTCGAAATCTGGTTGACTGAGATAACGTTGCCCTGAATCAGTAAATAATTCTGTCACGAAATCTCCAGCATCAGCTTCATTCCAAAATACATCACCTTCATTGGAGGCACTTTGCCAATAAGTTTTATACTGCAAAATTCCTTCACAAGTATTAACTAAACATTCCCCCATTACCTCCATATCTCCATCGGTATCTACTGCCATTCGAGCATTTTGATTTAATATTCCTAACAGGGGTGCAACTTCATTGCCTTGTAAATGAATAAAAATTCGAGAAACTACATACCGTGTTTTGCCTACAAATTGATTAAAGCGATCAGTTATACTCATAATAATTGGTAATTGATAATTGATAATTTTTATCTTTATTATTTACGGACTAATAAAATAGGACAATTTGCATTTACTCGAATATAATCAGATAAAGAAGTACCTAATAAACGATCTAAATCAACTAGGTTTTTGGCAATAGAAGGACGACGATCAGGAGAACCTAATAATAACAAATCAATGTTTTTATCTTCTACTAATCGACAAATTTGTTTACCCGGTCTGCCACCAGTTACGATACATTTAGTATTAATACCAAAACGTTTTGCTTTAGAAGCAGCTGGAGCTAAAATAGGATTATGTTCCATTTCCGTGGTAGATAGCTCTAAATCTATCTTCATATCAGGGTTAACCCGCACTAAGTATAATTCTGCTTCACGATAATCTTTGAGCATATACAATGCCAATTCTAAAGCATAATCTGCGGACTCTGATTTGTCTAAAGCTAACATTACTCGTTTAATTTTGCGCACATAAATGTCATCATTTACTAACAACATTGGGCGATCGCTTAATTGAAATACATATTGACTGACGGAATTTTCGAGAAAGGCTTCTAAACCTTTTAAACCTCTTGAGCCCATTAAAATTAAATCAGTATCAGTCTGTTGAGCAACTTGACAAACAATATCTTTAGGATCGCCTTGCTTTAGGATAGTAGAAACTTTGACAGGATCAATATTAACTTTTGTAACAATATCCGAAAGGATTTTTCCGCCTTCTTCCCATTTTTGAGCTAAAGTATCGGCAGAAGACTGTGGTGGTATTACATGAAGAACCGTAATTTCACTGTGTTGAAAAGCAGGAATATCTAATAAAACCTTAAGCATTTCTTGAGTGTGACCAGTGCCAGAATCAGCATATAAAATTTTATCTAACATAATTTTACAATCATTTTTTAATAAAGGCTTTATCTATAAAATACAGCGATTTGCGTCCTCTATATTTAACATTTTGTAACGATTATTTCTCGAATTGATCGAAAAATTGTTGCTCAAAATCAATTAAATGATTATCATAGTTATGAATAAGCTACTACGTTGGTGACTGCCAATCAAGTTTTTTGATCTATACTTGATTTATAAGGAAACTAACAGAGTTCTAGTAGCAGTAAACCGAGCTTTTGTACTCGGAAACGAACACAGAAACGTTGGTATCCCCCTGGTTTTCCAGGTCATAAACTGAGGTAAAACGGCGTAGTGGTTTTATTTAATTAATTAGTAATAAAAAAAATAAATTTTTGTAATATAGCTTAATATTTAAGAGTTTTAAGTGTTTTTAACTTCAAAAAGATAATCAAATAAATTTTAATTTTTTCCATATTTCATTGGTTTTGACTCTTCAATTTTTCCTAAATAATTAATGGTTTTAGAAGCAGTAAAAGTAAAGAATCTCACAGAAAAAGAATTAGATCAAGTATTAGAATTAGATAGTCTTTGCTTCGGCGGATTATGGAGTTTAGACGGTTATAAAAGAGAAATTGCAAGTCCAAATAGTTGTTTATTAACACTAACAATAAATATTAAAGAAAGTGAAAAAGTGATTGGTTTAGGTTGTTTTTGGTCAATTCTTGAGGAAGCTCATTTAACTATTTTAGCTATTCATCCAGATTTTCAAGGAAAAAGTTTAGGTAAATTGTTATTAACTAAATTGTTAGAAAAAGCAGAAAAAAAAGGCTTAGAAAGGGCTACTTTAGAAGTAGGAGAAAATAATAAAAAGGCTTTAAATTTATATAAACAATTTGGTTTTGTTGAGGCTGGAAGAAGAAAAAAATATTATAAAAAAACTGATGAAGATGCTTTAATACTTTGGAAAAAATTTATTTAATATTATTATTGCTCAGAATTTTTTTACTATTATATCTTATGCAATTAATTAATTATAACTATGACATATTTAAGTATAAATAATTAAAAGAAAACTCTTAAGTATTAAGATAATTAGGAAAAATGGTCATTTTTTGAGGGGAAAAAATTTTAAAAAATACCAAAATATACTGATTGTTTAATAAAAAAAAGACATTATGATCTTATATATAGGCAAAGTTGCTAAACAAAGAAGGTGATACCATGAAAGCAGAACTTATACTAGAAGAAAAACTAGAAAAACCTTGGTGGAATCGTCCTTTATTAGGAGAAAAAACACTAATAGATTATCTTTTTAGTGAGTATATTAAATTAGAAATACCTCCAGAAATTTTGTCTGTTTATAATTATGCCTTAGAAAAATCAGATAATATTACCTTGACATTAAAAGCACTATTAAACGATAAATTTAGTAATAAAGGTTTTTTGATTTATGCAAGAATAGAAGGATACTTAAATAAATATTGTCAACATAAAAAACACTATTTTATAGTAGGAAAAGAACTTTTTAAAACCTTATTAGATAACTTAGATATTCTCAATAAATTAACAGATATAGAAGCAGAATATAATAATGGAGTTTTTTTAGAATTTTATCAATTTGCTTTAGAATTAATCCAAAAATATCCTAATAAATTAATTTTTCAAGAAAAACTTAAAAAAGCAAAAGAATATTTCACGATACAATTAAATGAAGAACAAGAAAAAAAAGTTATAGGAGTTTATATTAAATATTTATTATTATTATCTGAAGTTGATAATTTAGCCAACTATTTTTATTTAGTTAAAATTAATCAACTTACTAATTGGGAGTTATTAAAAAAGATTAAAACTTTTATTGAGGAAAATCAACAATCAAATATTGAAGAATTAAAACCGTTTATTTTATTAGTAAAAAACGATGAAGATTGGTTTACAAAAATTGCCACTAAAATTATTAAAATAAAGAAAGAAGATACTGAAGATTCATTAATCATTGCTAATATTTTACAATATATTGCTTTAAGTTATAAATATGAAGTAATTTATCCACAATTTCAATTATTTTTAAATTATTTAAGTAAATGGGAAAAAGTATATTATTATATTATTTCTTTAAGAGATAAATATGGAAGTAAAAAATATAATTATCCTCCTAACTTTAAAGTAAAAATTTCAGGTTTTGATATTTATAAGAGTTATTACGACTATTTAGATTCTAGTTATTTTATGAAGCAAAAACATTAAATTAATTATCTCAAAGATTTTCACTTACAGTTTTGTTATATGATGATTGAGAGAAAAATGAAGAAAGAAATAAAATAATAGAATATGAAAATAGTTGTTACTGGTGGTAGGGGTTTTTTAGGCAGACACCTTTTACCACAGTTAAAAATACAATATCCTCAAGGTGAAATTATCGGTTTATCTTCCCAAGATTATGACTTAATGAATCCTGTGGAAGTGATAAAAATGTTTGAAGACTTACACCCAGAAATATTAATTCATTTAGCCGCTTATTCAGGGGGAATTGGTGCAAATCGAACATTTCCAGCAGATTTTTATTATCGCAACACCATTTTAACAGCCTTAGTATTTGAACAGGCAGCGAAATTTAACGTCAAAAAAATGATTTATACTATGGGAGGATGTAGCTATCCTGCCACAGCAACATCACCTATTGATGAATCTCAAATGTGGCAAGGTTATCCTCAATTAGAAAGTGCAGGTTATTCCAGTGCAAAAAAAATGGGAATTGTCGCTTCACAGTCTTATCGCACTCAATATGGTTTAAATTCAGTGGTATTAATTCCGGGTAATTTATATGGTGAATATGATAATTTTCGTAACAATGAATCTCATGTTGTACCTGCTTTAATTAGACGTTTTTATGAAGCGAAATTAAATAATTTAGAAGAAGTCATAATGTGGGGAAGTGGTGCAGCTAAACGAGATTTTGTTTATGCTGAAGACGTGGCAAAAGTTATCCCTTATTTTATTGATAATTATAACTCAAGTGAACCGATAAATATTTCTTCAGGTACAACTACACCTATTAAAGAATTAGCAGAATTAGTGAAAGAAACTACTAACTTTGAAGGAAAACTAAGTTGGGATACATCTAAACCAGATGGGCAAATGGTAAAAATTTTTGATGTTACTAAATTAAATTCTTTAGGTTTATCCTGTGACACTAATTTAAAAGACGGCTTAGAAAAAACTTTTGCTTGGTTAAGTACAAATTATGAAAATAAAACCGATGGAATTCGACTCTAACTTTAAAATTATTATACTTGGTGGAGAGGGCTTTGTTGGCTCGGCTTATACTCGTTATTGTCAAAAAAATAACCTTGATTATGTAGTAATAAATCGAGCTAATTATAAAGATAATATTGGTAGAAAATGTGACTTATTAATTAACGCCAACGGCAACTCTAAAAAATTTTTAGCAAAAGATAATCCTTTACTAGAATTTGATGCTTCTGTACGTTCTGTGCGACAATCTTTAATAGATTTTCCTACTAAAAAGTATATCTTTTTGTCATCTTGTGATGTTTACCCTAATTATTCCAATCCTGAATTAACTAAAGAAGATGGACTTATTGACATTTCAACCCAAAGCCCCTATGGTTTTCATAAGTACTTAGCTGAACAATGTGTGCGTCATAGTCATTCAGACTGGTTAATTTTCCGTATGGGTGGTTTTGTCGGTGAAGGGATGAAGAAAAATGCTATTTTTGACATTCTTAAAGGAGAAAAACTATGGTTACATCCTGAAAGTCAATTGCAATATATTCACACTGATGTAGCGACAAAAATGGTGATGAATATTATTAAACAAGGTTATACTCAAAACATTTTCAATCTTTGCGGTAACGGTTTAATAAAGTTACAGGAAATTATTGACTTAACCAAGAGAAACATTGAGGTAAATTTAGAAATTCCTCCTGTTTATTATGAAGTCTCTATCGATAAAATTCAGTCAGTGGTGAATATTCCTTCTACCCGTGAAACCGTTATCAATTTTGTAAATAGTTTCAATCTTGAATAGATATTATTTATAGTTTAAAGACTCAAGATACTTTATACATAATGGAGGTTATATTCATTTTGAGAAGTAATTATTCACCTTAACTAATAGTTATTCATCTTAGGAAAAATAATTCTTAATTTGTTGATTTTGGTTTAGGATTATTCTGGTTATTTTCATTATCTTCACCGCAACAATCCATTGGTTTATTATTATTTATCATCTCCTGATTTTTACATTTTTTGGTATTTTCACCCATCATCATTTCATGATTATTTCCCATCATTTGATGATTTTCGTGATTCATCATTTCATGATTATTTCCCATCATTTGATGATTTTCATTATTGACACATTTTCCTTGATTTTCTGTGGTTTCTTTTTTAGTTTCTGTGGTTTGACTAAACGCAGAATTAGCTTGTAATCCTAAATTTAATCCTACACCACTAACTAATAGAAGAATTAATGATATTTTTTTTAGATTTTTCATAACTTTATTCTCTTTTATTTCTTTTAATAACTTGATCTTAACAACCAATTATGAAATTATGATGAAATAACTTTTTTAGGATTTTTTAGGATTAAAAATCAATAATTATCATTAAGATAAGCTAGTAAAATCTAATACTTTTTATAACTATTAAATACTTTAATTTGCTGATTATTAAAAGCAACCACATCAAAAGGTTGTTTTATTTTATCAGATTCCATGCCCGGGCTACCAATGGGCATTTGTGCTACTGCTAACCCTTTCATGTTAGGCTTTTTGGTTAAAAAACGTTTAATATCATCGGCTGGAATATGCCCTTCCATTACATAACCATCAATAATAGCAGTATGACAAGAAGCTAATTGAGAGGGTAAGCTATTTTTTTGTTTGATAGCCTCAACGTTGTCAGTTTTGATGTCTGTTACTTCAAAACCATGTTTTTTCATGTGTGCAATCCATTGTTTACAACAACCACAAGAAGGGCTATTATAAACTGTGATTTTTTTATTACCATTATATTTTACTATCTCTTTATCCCATACACTAAGGGTTATTGATTTATTTTCATGATTTTCGTGGGTTTGGTGGGCATAAATTGGAGTATTAATATTAAAAGCAATACTACCAATAATGGCAACGGTGACAATACCAGTTAAGGATTGAATAATTTTTGTTTTTATCATGGTGGTTTCTCCTTTTATTTTCTTTTTTTTTCTATTACTATTTATCTTGACAAAAGAATATGAAATTATGATGAAATGATATTTTATTCTCTGTTTTTCATAACAATTTTTTCTATTATTTAGGTAAATAAACAGTAAAAATACTACCTTTATTGACACTACTTTCTAATTCTATTCTTCCATTATGATATAAAGCGATGGCCTGTGCAATAGCTAACCCTAAACCTGAACCACCTTTGTCTCTATTTCGAGCTTTATTCACTCTATAAAAACGATTAAAAATGAGGGTTTTGTCTTCTTCACTAATACCTATTCCTGTATCAATAACTTTGATAATTACTTCTTTTTTCTCGACTTCTAAAGATATAATAACTTTGCCATTTTCATGATTATTTTCCATAGCATTAATGACTAAATTTGTTAATAATCTATAAATTTGCTCTTCATTACCTTTGATTAAAAGATTTTCTTTAACTTTAATTTTTTGGATAAACTCAATGTTATTTTTTAAAGCTAAAAAAGATAATTCTTCAACTAAATCATTAACTAAATCAACCAAATTAATATCAGTTTTAACAGGAATATAACTATTTTCTGTGATTGAATCGAGACGACTTAAAATCAATAAATCACTAACTAAATTAATTAATCTTTGGTTTTGTCGATTAATAGTTATTAATGTTTCTTTACTATCTGTTAAAGGTAATTCTTTTATCATCATGATAGAATCAAGAGTTGCTTTTATGGCTGCTAAAGGAGTACGCAATTCATGGGCAACATCAGAGCTAAATTGTTGTATTTGTTGATAGGATTTATATACTGGTTGCATCGCTTTTTTTGCTAAATACCAACTAGCAATTATCACTAAAGTAATTAATAATGGTAAACCTAATAATAAAAACCATTTAATATTATTGACATAATGATCAAAATCTTCTAAACTTCTTCCTATTTGTAAATAACCCCATTGTTTATTATCTTTAGTATGTAAAAGTAAAGAAATTTGACGGTAACGAATATTATTTTTATCTTTTAAATTAATTAATTCTTCTTGTTGATTAATGATAGATAAACCTTCAATTTCTATCCCCGCTTTTCCTAATAAATTTCCTGACAAATCGAAAAACTGAAAGTAATATTTACCCTGTTGGATAAATTTAGTTATATATTTACTCTGATGATAAATTTGCTCACATTTTTGATTAACTAAACATAAATCTGGTAAAATTTCTGTGACGGTATTTTCTAGTTTATTTGGTTTAATTAATAAAGATTTAAGGGTATCATGAAAAGTACCAGATACTGCTTTTAATTCCTGATTTATAGTAACATAATGAGCATGAGCAATAGCTTCATAAACTCCTAATGCACCTAAACTAATAATACCAGTAAAAATACTAGCATACCAACAAGTTAATGAGAATTGAGTTTGAGTAAAAATACGATTATTTTTCACAGAATTATTACTAATAATCAAAAAAGTCTTTGCTTATAGAAACGAGAATAAAATAATCAATAATTAATTATCAAGTTTTAAACGATAACCTAATCCATAAACTGTTTCAATTAAGTCTCCATATCCATATTGATTAAGTTTCTTTCTTAAGAGACGAATTTGAGCGGCAACTACATTACTAATAGTATCAGATCCAATTTCCCATAGTTGATCTAAAAGTTGATCTTTTGTTAAAATTTGTTGAGGATGACGCATAAAAAATTCTAACAGATGAAACTCTTTATTCGTTAAGGGAATTATCTCTTTTTTTCCTATTTTTAAGTCCACTTGAATAGTATTAGTTTGATAATCTAAAATTAAATTTTTTACCTTTAATTGTTGTGGTTTAATTTCTTGATTTCTTCTTAATAATGCTCTAATTCTTGCAAATAATTCTAACATTTCAAAAGGTTTAATTAAATAGTCATCTGCACCAGCATCTAACCCCATAATTTTATCCATCATAGTATCTTTTGCCGTTAACATTAATACGGGTAAAGAATTTTTTTGTTGTCGAATTATTTTTAACAATTCAATACCGGATAACTCTGGCAATAACCAATCAAAGATACCAATGTTATAAGTAATATTTGGACTTTCTAATAAATATAATCCTTCTTGTCCTGATGTTACCCAATCTACCACATAATTTTGCCCTAAAAGCGATCGCTTAATAGCAATACCTAAATCTTCTTCATCTTCCATGAGCAATATTCGCATATAATTAGACTATTTATCAAGAATTAATAATATCATTAATTTTAATTAATAGCTTTAATTATAAAGGAAAATAAATTATCTTCACTAACTTTATAAAATTTATTTATTAATATGACTTAGAAATTTTAGCTATCGGTACTTAAACAAAAATTATGCCCAAACAAAGCCCAAACTTGCTTTATAATTAGTAAATACCTCAATATTATCTTTTAACCATTGAAAAAAGCGAAAAGATATGGCGGTGCGAAACGCTTCTAAGGCTTCACCAAAAGT